>JAQUZV010000025.1 GCA_028691155.1 Victivallales bacterium | reverse complement strand
CTTCCTGCGAGCCGAGAAATTCCAGATGGCAGTTGCCGATAAAGGTAATCAGGGTCACGTCCGGCGCGGCCATCCGGCTGAGCGGCGCAATTTCCCCGTGGTGGTTGGTTCCCATTTCCACGACCGCCAACCGATGCTGCGGTCCCAGCCGCAATAGATTCTGCGGCACGCCGACCTGATTGTTGGTATTGCCTTCTGTCGCCAGCACCGCTTCGGGACCGACTGCGGCATTGAAAATCGCCCGCAACATCTCTTTGGTGCTGGTTTTGCCGCTGCTGCCGGTCACCGCCGCCACCCGTAACCGGGGAAAACGACCACGATGCCAACACGCCAAATCCTGATAAGCCGCGGTGGTATTCTCAACCTCGATTATCGCGATGTTCAAGCTTGGATCGGCCGACGCCTTTCCCGGTTCGGTCAGTACCGCCGCGGCACCATTGGCGATGGCGGCGGATAAAAAATCATGTCCGTCGAACGTTTCTCCCCGCAGCGGAATAAACAGCGCTCCGGTGCAGTCACGGCGACTGTCGGTAAGAACTTCGGTCACCGTCGTCATGCGGTCACCGCAACGTAATACGCCGCCGGTGGCGGAAATAATTTCCTCGATCGTAAAACCCGCCATTGCGTCTTAAACTCCCAGTTTGCTCCGGAAATAGGCGATGGTAGGCACCAGTCCTTCTCGCAACTGTACTGCCGGCTGCCAATTCAAAATCTCTCCGGCACGGGAAATATCCGGCTTACGTTTGGCCGGATCGTCGTCCGGCAACGGATGGTAGACGATCCGTGATTTGCTGTCAGTCATCGCAATAACCAACTCCGCCAGCTGACGAATGGTAAACTCCACCGGATTGCCGAGATTGATCGGGCCGGTAATGTCATCGCCGGTATTCATCATGCGGACCAGCGCTTCCACCAAATCGGAAATAAAACAGAAACTCCGCGTCTGTTCGCCGGTGCCGTACAGGGTAATATCTTCGCCGCGCAACGCCTGAACAATGAAATTGCTGACCACCCGGCCGTCGTTGGGCAGCATCCGCGGACCATAAGTGTTGAAAATCCGCACCACTTTGATTTTGACATTATTCTGGCGCCGGTAATCGAAAAACAGCGTTTCGGCACAACGCTTGCCCTCGTCATAACAACTGCGCCGCCCGATGCAGTTGACATTGCCCCAATAGCTTTCCGGCTGCGGATGCACCACCGGATCGCCGTATATTTCCGATGTTGACGCCTGAAGAATCGGCACCCGACGGCGTTTGGCCAGCCCCAGCATATTAATGGAGCCCATAACGCAGGTCTTGGTGGTGTGAACCGGGTTATACTGGTAATGAACCGGAGATGCCGGGCAGGCCAGGTTGTAAATCGCATCGACCTCGGCATAATAGGGAAAACAAATATCATGCCGTACCAATTCAAATCCCTCATGGGAAAGCAGGTGACGGATATTGTCCTTCGAACCGGTAAAAAAATTGTCGAGGCAAATTACGTCATTGCCGTCCAACAACAGCCGTTCACACAGATGGGAACCGATAAAACCGCCACCCCCGGTAACCAGAATCGTCTTGCGCATTTAATACTTTCCACCTTGTCTTGAGATATCCCAGTGTGAATTACTTCAGGGAAAGAATTTCCATGACCTTTCCGTCTTTATAAACCACGCGAATGGTACTGAACCGGCCGGTCCAATATATCCAGGTGTCATTTTCCAGGGAGGGGGTCCGGCAAGCCGCCGGATTACCACAGGTCAGCAATACGTCCCGACGCGTCATCCCTTTGGAAACAATGCCCCGATCGATACTCTTCAGAAAATCCGGATTAATTCCCTGCAGCAATTGGTTCCGATTCTTATCACCGAGAATTTCCCGGATATAAGTTTCCATCGGAATCATGGTCCATTCCGGATCATAATTGATCCGGTATTCCCGTCCGTCACTTACGGTTTTAAAGCGAAGATACGATTCCTTGGCCTTCACTATTTCCACTTCCGTTCCCAACGGAATAATTTTGCCGCTCTGATAATTCAAACAGGAAATTTCATCGTCGGAGTCATACCATAAATTGCATTGCGTGTAAATCTTTGCCTGCTCCGGCAACTGCAGCACTTCCGCCACATTGATCTGGCGGCACCCGATCGCCGTCAGCAACAACGCCGCCGGCGCCAACAACATGGCAAGCCATCTGTTTCTCATCATCAATATTCCTTCCTGTAATCGGATTTTCTGGTCCTGTCTGTTAAAATATTCCCGTTTATCCCATTTAACAAGCAACTTTTCCCGGAGATATCACATTTACCGCTTTCGCCGACCGTAAAAAGGCATTTCAATCCGAAGGTCCGGAATAGAGAACTTCATCCAGGCGGTCAAACACGTCAATAACCCTGGCAAAGGACAGATGCGGCGACAGCTCGCCCACCTCATATAAGTTGTGCGCATCGCTGCCGAAAGAAATTTTTACTCCCCGCCGCAAACATTCCCGGAAAAATTCCGGTTCCGGATCATTGGTGTGGTAATTTACCTCCGCCGCAACCCCGTATCGTTGCAGCAATTTCGCCACCGGAACAAATAAATCTTCCGGACAGGAAAGTCCCGCCCGGCGAAAAATCCGAAACGGATGCGCCAGCACCTGCACCCCGGAACGGAGCAGGGCCTCGGTCTTGAACATAAATTCCGCTCTCGCCGCCGCCGTTTCCGCGGTATTCTCCAACCGATGCACCGCCCCCAGACAGATGGCGGCCCGTTGCCGCGCCGCGGGAAAAATTACCGGTCGGCCGCATCCGTCAATATCCAGTTCAAATCCGGCATACACCCCCCGACGCGGCAAAAATCGGCGCAACATAGCAAAATATTCCTCGGTCCGGTCCATCGTATGTCCGCTCATGCCGTCGCCATCATAACCGCGACGTTGCAAATACTCACGATCCCAGTACAAATGAGAAGAATGTTCGCAAAAAGCCATTTGCTTCAGCCCGAACCGCTCCCCCAGTTCCAGCGCTTTTCCCACATCCATATTTTCGTTGCAGTAGGCCAAACCGGTATGAAGATGGAAATCGCCCAATCCAGGAATTTCCGGCAACTTCAAAGCATGCGGAAGATAGGTGACTTTCCCCTCCGGAGTAATTTCCAAAACGGCAAAACGAAATGGAGATTTGCACAATGACGCCACACAAAACGCGGTTATATTGCGGTGAACAATCGGTCCGAATCCGGCATGAAAATGACCGCTGACCGTAATTAACTTCCGTTCCGGCGGCAATGCGGCAAAAATTTCCGCCGCATTGTCATATCCGTAAGGACAGGCTACCGTTCCAGCCGGAAAAAGCGGGGTATGCTGAATCAATACCACCGGACCGTCGAAAGTACTCCATTGTCGCATCCGGATCAGATCATCACGACTTCTGACGGCATTATATCCCGGCGTTTCGGCGTCACAAAAGGGAATAAACCTGATGCCGCCGCCGTCAAAATAATCCGGCGGACGGGGAAAATAGCGATAAAACAACTCGGGAGAAGGATCATGATTGCCGGGAATGACGATTACCGGCGCCGTTATTTTTCCGACAATTTCCGCCAGTTCCGTCAATAGTTCCGACTTCCGATCCCCATGAGGATCGTCGATCAGATCCCCGGCAATAATCACCACATCCGGTTTGACGACCCGGTTGAGTCGATGTACCGTCCGCAGTAAAAAAGTGGCGGCAAAATGTCCGACCCGTTCCGGATCTTTTACATTGCGATTGCGGTCATAATGCAAATCGGAAATTAAAGCTACTTTCATTTTATCGGAAATTACCTTTCCCGACCGCGCTGGAAAGACCATTCCGGCAGAGAAAAATTAATTTTTTCTTCTACGCAAACCAAGGTTTCCGGCGGCTGCCAACCGGCACGACACAAATAGCGGCATAACGCCATAACCAGGGTTTCCGGCGCCGAAGCACCGGCGGAAATACCGATACACTGAGCGTGATCCAGCATGTCCGGGGTCACATCATCGGCCGTACGGACCAAAAAGGCACGGACGCCTTCCTGTACCGCCGTCTCCCGCAACCGATTGGAATTGGAACTTTTCGGAGAACCGACAATAAAAATCGTATCGCAACAGCCGGCCAACTGCCGTACCGCATTCTGCCGATTGGCCGTGGCATAGCAAATATCCGTCTCCCCCTTTATACCGGGAAAACAGCGTTCCAGTTCGGCGGCAATATGCGCCGTATCAGTAGTACTGAGCGTGGTTTGGGTCAGAAAAGCCGTCTTTTCCGGGATCGACATGGTTGCCGCCGCCGTTGCCACATCCGCCGTTGTTTCAATTACCGTCGCCGGCATTTTCAAACGCCCGAGCGTGCCCTGAATTTCCGGATGATTACGGTGCCCGATCAGAAAGACCCGATAACCGCAATGGGACAGTTCGGCGGCTTTACGGTGAATTTTTTCCACCAGCGGACACGTCGCATCGATTACTTTCAGCCGTCGCCGGGCCGCTTCTTCCTCTACCTGCGGGGAAACACCGTGGGCGCTGAAAATAACCAGACTCTCCTCCGGCACTTCCCGAATATCCTCCACCATGATTACGCCATGCCGCCGCAGTTTTTCAACCACAAATTCATTGTGAACTATTTCATGTAGAATATAGACCGTTCCCGACCACTGCGAACAGGCCTTTCCTACCGTTTCCAGCGCCCGCCGCACTCCGGCACAAAAACCGCGCGGACTGGCCACATAGAGCTTCTTCATGGTTGCTTTCCACTTTCGAATTCTTTTCAGAGATGATGAATTATGACCATAGTCTGGTCATCGTTCTGCATGGATGCATCGGTGGTTCCGGTAAAATTATCAATGGCATGGAGAATTTTTTCAATGGTAATTACCGGAGTATCGCCGTTGATCCCCGAACCTTCGAACGCATGACAAAGCCGATCAATACCGAATTCCTCATCCTTCATGTTGAGCGCTTCGGTAATGCCGTCGGTAAAAAGCAAAATCGACATTTCCGGATCAAACGTCAGGGTAATGGTTTCAAATCGTGCCAACTCGTTCGGCATCAAACCCAATGCCGAACCTTTCGGATAAATTTTACGAATATGATTGCGGACAAAAGAAATCAGCTCCGTATGCCCGGCCCGCCCATATTCCATGATCGAATCCTTTTTATCCAGCAGACAACAAGCCAAAGTCATAAAACTGTCAGGAGCCGTATCGCGATAAAGATTGTGATTCAGTTCCTTCAATAAATTTTCCATAGTGGTAAAACGGGTTACCGCCGAACGAATGAAACTGCGGGCCATGGCCATAATCATGCAGGCGGGAATACCTTTGCCGCAGGCGTCACCGATAACAATCAGCAGACGGTTATCATCGATTTCCATAAAGTCGTAGAAATCGCCGCTTACCTCCTTGGCCGAACGGGTAAAAGAATGAACAATGAAACGATCCCAGGGCGGAAATGACTCCGGCAACAGTGACGCCTGAAGCCGCCGGGCAAACTCCAGTTCCTGATTGATACGCTGCTGTTCACTCAAACTGGAATAAACCTGAACAAAAGTCTGAGAAAGCAAAACCTGCGAGGAAATGAATTTCAGGCGGCTGAATTGCTCCGGGGTGAACGGTTTGTCCTTGGAACGATTGTTTACCGCACAAATAACCCCGGTCACCTTTCCTTCCCGAATCATCGGAATCGCCATCAAAGTCCGAATGGGAATCAGCGTACTGGCTCCGGACAACCTCGGATCGGAAGCGGCATCCTCGATAAAAATATTCTCCCGTTTGGCGGCGGTCTGCCCGATCAACCCTTCCCCAAGTTTGATCCGGTCACGCCGCAACGCTTCATGAATATATTTCGGTTTGGTCAGAATATACTGGCTGGACTGGTGCAGCAACGGAAAATTACCGCAAATACCGGAAGTATGCAGATAACCGCTGCGCAGTTCATAGATGCACAACGACTGACATTCGATCAGATCGGCCACATAACGCGCCGTCATATTCATGGAATTGTCGATATCCTGAAGTGCATGAAGATTATGGGAAAAGAGACTGAGGAAGTTGGAAATTTCCGCCTTTTGATGCATTACATCCTTGATTTTATTGACCAGGACAAAGTTGCGGCTGCTCAAAACAAAAGAAAATATCGCCAGTACGCCAAGCAACAAAATCAAAAGAATAATAATGGTAAACGGCAGCGTCATATTACTCCTGATCGCTAATTAAAAAATCGCAATTACACCGCTAATAACTTTACGCGGATTTGTAAATTTGCAAATCTTAAAACCATGATCGGATTCAGAAAAACCCAATTTTGAAATCACCTTCGCCTTACCAGAACGAAAAAATAACCGTTACTTAACCGTTATTTACCTGATTTGAACTGGAAACAGGCGTTATTTCTCCGTTATTTACCTGAAAAACAGCGGCATGACGAAAATAATCGTCCCCTGGCAGCGAAGTAAAAGTAAAGAAAAGCTGTCCGGCCTGACCGATAACCCGGTAAAAGGCCTGACGGGTCGCATCGTCGAGCTCTCCGGTAACATCGTCGACCAGAACAATGATCTTGTCTTTGTTGCCCTGCGCTTCGGCAGCAAGAATATTGACATTGGCCATTTTCATGACCAGAGAAATCAGACGACATTGTCCGGTCGAACCATAATGACGCAATAATTTGTCATTTAAAATAAAATCGAAATCGTCAAGCTGCAAACCAAACCCGGTAAATCCGCGTAAGCGGTCTTTACGTCGTTCGGCGGCAAGTTTATTATGCCATGCTTCGATTCCGCCCTCGGTGTCGCTGCGGTAGCGAACCGAAAAACCGCTGCTTACATTATAGAAGCCTTCCAGCAAAGTACCGATTTCCAGGGCAAGCCGCGCTGCATATTCCCGACGACAATCGGCAACATAAGCCGCCGCTTTGGCCATAATCGGCTCATAAGCCGCAATCAACCCCATATCGGCCCGACTATCCTTCAATACCGCATTGCGCATCTGCAGCGCGGAAAGATAGTGATGAAGCGAGACCAGATAATGCGGATCGGTAATCGACAGAAACATATCGACAAAACGACGCCGCAAACCGGAATTACCGGTAACAATACCGATATCGTCGGGCAAAAACGCCACCGTACGAAAATTGCGGACCAAATCGCTGCTGCGGGGAGAAACTTTTCCATCAATGGAAATCCTGCGTCCATTGTTGTTATAGTCTATTTCATACCAGCGGGCCAAACCGGTACCGGCAACCGCCTTGGTTCCGATATAAAAACCCCGGCTGCCTATTTTTTTCAGTTCCGCCATCCTGGCGGTACGGAACGAACGCAACATGGAGGTAAAAAAAATCGCTTCCAGAAGATTGGTCTTTCCCTGCCCGTTATTGCCGATAAAAAGATTGCACTCCGCATCTACTGCCAACGAAAGCGTCTCGTAATTGCGAAAATTGCGCAGCTCAATCTGTCGGATCATAACAATTAATTCCGGTCATGGCCAATAATAAGCAATAAGAAAATCAACCCGTAAAAAACAGAAAGCCATAACCGAACATCATCCGGTTACGGCTAGTCCGCCATAATGTCGTTGCAAAAACTCAGCGATTTCTCATCGGCATGATGACATACAGGAAACCATCGCCGCTTTCCATGGCAACCGGACTGAAACCGTCATTCATCTTCATGATGATCTTATCGGCATCGGTGTGACGGAACGGATCGGCCAGAAAAACCGGATTGAAGGAAATATCCATCTTTTCGCCTTCATAATCGACATTGATATAGTCGGCACCTTCACCGACGCTGACACTGGTCGCCATCAGATTCAACTTGCCGTTTTCAAATGACATCTTGATGAATGCACTGTTGTCCGACAAAGCAATCGACACCAGTTCCAGTTTGGAAACGAAATCGGCCACCGGAATTTCCACCTGTTTGGTAAATCCGGCCGGAATCACCTGGCGGTAATTAGGATAGTTGCCTTCGATCAATTTGGTAAAAATATCCACTCTGCTGGTCCGGAAACGCGCCTGTTTTTCACCCAGTTCCAGCAATACCTCGCCATCTTTTTCCAGCACCCGTTTCAGTTCATTGGCGCTTTTCAACGGAATAATGGTGTCGCCTTCCTGACCGCTGAATTCTTCCGGAGCACGTTCGACCAGCGCCAGGCGCTTGCCGTCGGTAGCCACTGCGGTAAAGGTATTTTCATTGACGGAACAGAGAATGCCATGCAGTACCTTGCGGGAATCATCCAGGCTGACGGCATAGGATATCTGGTCCAGAATGCGGTTGAAATCAACTTCCTTGAATTTAATCTGCTTGATCGGGGAAAACTCCACCGGCGGCGGAAAATCATCAGAAGGGAGGCCGAGAAGTTTGAATTTGGCGGTGCCGCAGACAATGTCGGTATGATGTTTTTCATTGCAGTCGAGCGTTACATTTTCATCGATGAACTTGCTCACCAGGGAATTGATGCGCTTGGCCGGAATGGTGGTAATGCCCTCGCGTTCGATATCCGCTTCGACCGAGGTGGTAATCCGCAATTCAAGATCGGTGGTGGTCAAGGTCAAGATACCGCCTTTGGCTTCAAACAGCACATTAGCCAGGACAGGCAGGGTGGACTTCGAACCGATGATGTTGCATACTTTCCCCAACGCCTTCTGAAGTTTGTCTTTTTTAACTGTTAGTTTCATTGTATCCCGTCCCTTTATATGATAACTTACTTTTCAATTTACATCACCATAGTAATTAAATCTAAATCGTCGTAATTTCAAATCGGAATTGTGAGATAGTTGGTGCGGTTTTTTACTTGAAGAATATTGATAAGAATTAATAAACCGGAAAAAAATTCTTATTATTATAGCATGTCAATAATGTGAATAACTTTTATTTTGAGGAGGAAATCACCCTTTTTTCCACTGTTGATAACTTAATCATTACCGGAGTGAAAATGATAATATCCGGTAATTGTTACGATAATAATAAAGAAATGTGTACTTTCAATAACAATTTATTAACACTTTATTGAGAGGAAAAAAATGACAAAATTTTTACATGATCTTCTGTCCAGACTCCCGGAACTGGAGTTTTTGACCGAAGAATTGAACCATGCTTTCGATATAATGCGGGAAGTTTACGAACACGACGGAACGATGTTTGTCTGCGGTAACGGCGGCAGTGCGGCGGATTCGGAGCATATTGTCGGCGAATTGATGAAGGGTTTTATTTTAAAACGACCGTTGTCGCCGGAATTCCGGTCGCAATTGATGTCATTATACGGCGAAGACGGGCGCGAGCTGGCAAACAATCTGCAGCAGGGGTTGCGGGCGGTGGCTCTTACTTCCCATCCTGCTTTGAATACCGCTTTTGCCAATGATGTGGATGCGACTATGATTTTTGCCCAGCAACTTTTTGTGTTGGGACGGCCGGGCGATGCGTTGATGGTGCTCACCACCAGCGGCAATTCGGTTAATGTGATCAAAGCGGTTCAGGTGGCGAAAGCCAGAGGACTGCGGACTATTGCCATGACCGGAGCAAGCGGAGGCAGGTGTCGCGGTCTGGTGGATTGTCTGATCAATGCACCGCACCGGGAGACGTTTCGGGTTCAGGAATATCATTTGCCGATTTATCATGCGTTGTGTCTGATGGTGGAGGATTATTTTTATGGCTGTTGAAACCGGAAAGCAACTGCGTCACCTGGCGGTGATTATGGACGGTAACGGCCGATGGGCGAAAAAGCATGGCGTTGCCAGACTGGAGGGGCATCGGGCCGGAGCGGAAGCCGGCAAGCGCATTATCGAACTGGCCGGAGAATTTGGCATTGAATATTTGACGTTGTATGCTTTCAGTACCGAAAACTGGAAGCGTTCGGCCGAGGAAGTCAATGGGCTGATGCGATTGTTGAAGGAATTTATTGATTATAATCTACAGGTTTTGCAGGAAAACAATATTCGCCTGCGGGCGATCGGGAGAATTGCGGCATTGCCGGATGAGAGCAGGGAGGCGTTGCAGCGCGGTATCGAGCAGACGAAAAACAATGACGGCGGCAATTTGATTCTGGCGATAAATTATGGGGGGCGGGCGGAAATTGTCGATGCGGCCAGGAAAATTGCCGTGGCGGCGTTAAATGGTAAAATTAATCCGGATGAACTGGATGAAACGACATTTAGGGATTATCTTTATGCGCCGGACATTCCGGATCCGGATTTGATGATCCGGACCAGCGGCGAATTGCGGTTGAGTAATTTTCTGATCTGGGAATTGTCTTATGCCGAATTCTATGTGACGGATACCTTATGGCCGGATTTCGATCGGGAAGATATGGCAAAAGCCGTGGATGGATTTTATCATCGTGAACGGCGTTACGGAGGGAGATTGAAATAGTGTTGTTACCGCGAGCGTTGAGTTTTACCGTTCTGTTGACTATTTTTCTGACGGCGGTGTTGAGTGGTTCAGGATTGGGACGGACGGCATTCATGCTGCTGGCGATATTGCTGGCCTATGGTGCGGTCTGGGAGTTTCTCGATATGTGCGAACGGCTGCATCGTCCGGCATGGAAGAAAAGTTCCGCCGTAATTGGAGTTATTGTTATTTCGGCGGCTTTTTTTCCTCGAGTAAGAGATTTCGAGATTTCCGGTCTGGCGGCGCTGGCGGCGGCGGCGGCGTGGTTTATGTTGTTGTTCGGTAAAAACCGGCGTGACTATCTGGACCGGGTGTTCAATTCCCTGCTGGGGCTGATAATGGTTCTGTTGCCGCTGATTCCGCTGGTGCTGATTTATTGCGATCACCGGCCGGTGGAAGGTCGGTTCATGGTGCTGTATCTGATTTTAGTGACCAAGGCCGGTGATACCGGAGCGTATCTGGTTGGAACGTTGACTCATAATCTGATCGGAAGAAATCATAAAATTATTCCCGGGATCAGTCCGAAGAAGTCTTGGGAAGGGACTTGCGGCGGCATGATACTGAGTTTGATCATCAGCATTATTTTATGGCGGTGGCTGCTCGATGACGGTAATATGTTGTTGGCGGCGGTGACTGGGATCGTGTTGTTCTGGGGCGGATTTGCCGGGGATCTGGTGGAGTCGGTTTTGAAACGTACTGCCGGAGTAAAGGATTCAAATACGATTATTCCAGGAATGGGCGGTGTTCTGGATGTGGTGGACAGTTTACTGCTCAATGCGCCGGTATTTTATTATGTTTTTCTGCCGTTGGTAGGATAAAAGCGGTGGTTTTCCTTGACCGGTAATGGCAATTTATCCGCTGTGGCATCAACTATTTGGAAAAGGGACGGAAGATAATACCATGAAGAAAATAGGCCAACAAATTGCCGATTTTTTCAACAAGGACATCTGGTCGTATCGCATTACCAGTATTTCTCCGCGCAAGTCGTTATGGATCAGGAGCATCCGTATCGGGGTCCTGTCAGTAAAGAATTTTTATTACGACCAGTGTTTCCTCCGTGCCGCGGCCATTACCTTTTATTCCATGTTGTCGCTGGTGCCGATGGTGGCATTGCTGATCGGTGTCGCCAAGGGATTCGGCTATGAGCAGAAGCTGCAGCAATATCTGGTCGGCCGGTTTGTGGAGCAGCGTGAGGTAATCGAGCGGATTTTTGTTTTTGCCCAGTCGATGTTGCAGATCAGTCGCGGCGGAGTGGTGGCCGGGGTCGGTGTACTGCTATTGTTTTGGGCCGCCATAAAATTGATTGAAAATATTGAGGTTTCCTTCAATCATATTTGGCGGGTTTCGCACAATCGTCCGGTTTTCAATCGGGTCAGTTATTATCTGGTTATTTTGATGGTAGCGCCGTTTGCGCTGATTGTGGCCGGCAGTGCCAATATTTTCATTACCACCAGGATGCATGAATGGTTGAATAACGTCTCCCTCATCAATGGCTTGGCTTCTCCGCTGCTGGAGTTGGATTTGAAGCTGTTGCCGTATTTCATGATGTGGCTATTGTTCACTTTTCTTTATAAATTTCTTCCCAATACCAAAGTATCATGGTTCTCGGCGGTGGTTGGCGGTATCTTTGGCGGAACATTGTTCCAGTTGCTGCAGGAATCGTATATTGTCTTGCAGGTGGCGGTGTTTTCCAAGTATAAAGCGGTTTATGGCAGTTTTTCGGCGTTGCCGTTGTTTCTGTTGTGGCTGCAATTTACCTGGCTGATTGTTTTGTTTGGTGCGGAAGTGGTTTTTGCCCATCAGAATGCGGGCCGGTTCGAGCTGGAAATTTTTACCGACAAAGTAAGTATCCGTTCTTTTAAAACGTATGCGGTGCGGACGGCGGCCATGTTGGTAAAAAATTTTCTTGCTCATGGTCCGGCCATGGATATCGATGCCGTTTCGATGCAGGGGCGCATGTCGATCGGATTGTCACGTCAGGTATTGGAGTTGTTGCAGCGGGTCGGAGTTATTTTCGAGGCGGTGGATCATACTGACGGAAGAAGAGTTTATCAACCGGCCTGTGATGCGGCGGATTTATCCGTATGGGAGGTTATGTCACGGGTTGAACGTTGCGGTCTGGATCGGATGATCGGGGAAGATCATGATTTTGAGCGTATCGATGCGGTGGTCGGCGAGATTGAATCGTGCGGCGAAAAAGCGGTGGAAAACGTCAAAATCAGAGATTTGTAATTTATGATGAGAGTGGAGGCATGAAATACGATACGGTTATTATTGGGGCCGGCATGTCCGGTTTTGCGGCGGGAATACGATTGGCGCATTATGAAAAAAAGGTGTTGATTTGCGAGAGTCATTCCCGGGAAGGCGGACTCAATTCGTTTTATCGCCGCCATGGTGTTTTTCTGGAAACCGGATTGCATGCGATAACCAATTACAGTCCGAAAAACGGCAATAAAGCCATGCCGTTGTTGAAATTGTTGCGGCAGTTGCGGATACCTTACGAAGAACTGCAGTTGCGCGAACAACAGGGTTCGGAAATCGTTTTTCCGGAACATCGGCTTGAATTCGAAAATGGTTTTGGGGCGATAACCGAGGCGATACGCCGGGAATTCCCGGCCGAAATAGATAATTTTATCGCCCTGGACCGTTTTCTCTGCCATTACAAAGACGTCACCTTGTTGCAGAAACAAAAAGAATTTTGTTCCGGCAAGGAGGAAGTCTATCGGCATATTGGGGATAAAACTTTGGCCGATATGTTGTTGTGTCCGTTGATGTATTACGGCAGTTCCGTACCGAACGATATTGATTTTGGACAGATGGTATTGCTCTACCACAGTATTTTTCATGAAGGATTCTGTCGGCCGGCCGGTCGGGGGATCGGAACATTGCTGGAACTGCTGAAAAAGCGTTATCGGGACAGCGGCGGCGAATTGCGGATGAATTGCCGGGTGATAAAAATCGTTTCGGAACAGGGTAAAGCGACCGGAGTGATTACGGATAAGGGGGAATTCATTGCTGCCGACAATATTTTATCTTCCGCCGGAGCACCGGAAACCATGGCATTGTGTGAAGAACCGTCGCCGCCGGGATTTACCGAGCGTGAAATTATTCCCGGCGGAATGGCATTTCTTGAAACAATTGCGGTAATGCCGCCGGAATTCGATTCCGGCAGCACCAGCAGTGTAATCTTTTTCAATATGCGCAACCGGTTCGATTACCGTGATCCGGAAAGTTGTTTTGACGGCAGATCCGGGGTCATTTGTCAGCCGCATTGTTTCCGATTTATTCCCGGAGAACCGCATCCGGAACCGATGATTAGGGTTACTGCTTTGGCCGGATACCGGCAGTGGCACGAGTTGTCGCCGGAGCAATATCGTCGGGAGAAGATCGCCTGTTCCGCCGCCGCCCTCTCCCGGGCTCAGACGATTCTCAATTGCCGGGATATTTTGGACCATGCCCGTTTTACCGACACGATTACGCCGTTGACGATCGAGCGTTTCACCGGCCATCTGCATGGTGCTATTTACGGTTCGCCCGTCAAATTGAAAAGTGGGAAAACTCACTTGAGCAATCTCTATTTATGTGGCACCGACCAGGGATTTCTGGGTATCACCGGTGCCATGCTGAGTGGGATTTCCATTGCCAATCAATATCTGCTGATGTGAACGTGATAACAGAATAACGGACCGTACTTTGAGCATGAATAGTATAATTTATTCATAATGACGGATAAATGACGGGGAAATAACGCCGCCTGTAACCGCGTGGTACGAGGGCGGTTTTTCGAAAATTGACAACGGCGATGCGGTAACAGCGAAAACAATGGGAGTCAGGGAATTTCCCGCCGGATGGTTTTTCCGATGGAAGCCAAGGCCGCGGTCCAGTCCGGTAATTCAAAGGCAATGGCGGTTACCGTTCCCGGCGGCGTTTTCACCGCCGGCAGGTCGGTGATAAGAGAAACCAAGTCTCGAATCGAGGGATTATGTCCGAACAGCCAGACATTTTCTTCTCCGGCGGCGACATGACGCAGCAGGGCTATAATTTCCGCGGGATTTTGTTGATAGATGACCATGTCGGTAATGATATGGCGACGATTATAACCAATCTTTGCC
>JAQUZV010000024.1 GCA_028691155.1 Victivallales bacterium | reverse complement strand
TTATACCGTCCCGATGATCAGCGCCGGGTCCCGGGCCGAATTTTGTTCCGGGACGCTTTCTTTGTCATGTCGGAAGCGGATGAGGTGGATTTTCCGGATTTTTTCTTTTTCTTCTTTTTCTTGTCTTTGCCGCCGCCCCGGCATCCGATCAGCACCATGACCACCCCGGTCAGCAGCCATAACGCGGCAAAGGTATAAATAAAGTTCCGGCAGCGAAGCCGCATAAAACAGACAATCCCCGGCACCACCCTGGCCGCATCGTCACGAGTCTCGCGAAACCGCAGCAGGGTTTGCGCCACCGCCCCCAGAAACGGATTTATCGCCGCCGACGGCAAACTGCTTCCAGACCGGGCGTCAACCGCCGTTCCGGCCGCTCCGGCCGCCGTCGACGGAGCCGGGGAAAGAGAATTGTTTCCCGAACGATAACGCCGGGCCAGAGCCAACTCATAATCGATGGTGGATTCATACCTCATCCGACCAAACTCATGTCGGAAGACGCGATAATAGACCTCCCGCACCAGTCGGGAATATGACGGCGTCCCGGCGGCAGCCACCGGAGTGTCGAGATGGCGAAAAAACCAGTTGATCTGTCCGGCAATTCCGGCCGTCGTCGCCACGCAATACGGCGCCCGAGCCCGAACGCCGGCCATTGCCGCCGCCGTCGGCGTATTCAACGCCTCGGCCAGTTCATATTTCTGCCACGACGGCAACGACTTCAGGATCAACGTAAAATGTCCCGGGCCGATCTCGCCCCAGACGCCCCAATAAGTTCCGGCCAGGAAAAACCATAATACCCCCATAACCAGAAACCCGGCCGCTCCAATCATCATCCGTTTCATCTTACGCTCTCCGGGGTTGATATGTTCATGCCTCCGCTAAAACAGCCGTCCCAACAATGCCGCCACCGCAAATTCCGATCGCAGCACCCGTGCTCCCAGTCCCACCGGCAGAAATCCGGCCGCCGCAAATTTTTCGATCTCATAAGCGGTAAACCCGCCTTCCGGACCAACGGCCAGAACCACCGGTCCGTTCACACCACGCGGACACGACGTCGCCGCCTCGGGATGAGCCACCAATGCCGTGGCGCCACGCGCCAAAACCGGCAACACCTCTTCCGTCAACAGCCGAAACCGCCGATGCATGGTCACCTGCGGCAATACCGTGTCCCGCCCCTGCTCCAATCCCAGTATCAACTGTTCCCGAAGCGCTTCCGGCCGCAGCAGCGGAGACTGCCAATAACTCTTTTCCACTTTCCAGCTTTCCAGCAACGCGATCCGTTTGACCCCCATGGCGGCGGCGCACTGCAGAATCTTGCGCAAAGTCTTCGGCCGCTGCAAGGCACAGAGCAATGTCACCGGCAACGGCGGCGGCGGCGGTTCGTTGCAGACGACCTCCAGCGTCAATTCGGCGGCAGTGGCCGCAATCACCTGCCCCGTGCCGGTCATTCCGTCCAGAATCCCGACCCGGACCGCATCGCCTTCCCGGACCTGCAACACCTCGCGGGCATGCTCCGCCCGGCGATCCCGCAATACCACCGTCCCGGGAGCGGTAAAATCATCCGGTTGCAACAGAATCAGATTCATAAGGCGGGCATGGAGGCTACTTTTCCCCGAAACGCCGCCGGGATCGGCACCGGACGACCGCGTTGATAGTCGAAAAAGGCAATTCCGGTTTTGACCCGGGCAATTTCCCGGCCGCTGTCCAGATCGTGCAATTGATAATAGAGATCACAACCGGTGGCGGTAAAGTCGGCGACGGCGATTTTAATCTCCAGAGTCATACCGTACAATCCCTGCGCGCGGAAAACAACGATCGCATCGGTCATGATGGTCGCCGCACCGCCGAGATCCATTTCCGAACCGCCGAGAGCACGGTAAAACCGCACCCGCGCTTCGTGAACCAGACCGAGGACCGCATCATTGCCCAGATGGCCGCCGTAATTGATGTCGGTAATGCGCAACGGCATTGCGGTACGGAACAACCAGGTTTCAGGCAGGGTTAATTTGACTCGGGCCATAATCGCACTCCTTGTCGCTGATATTGCTGTTGACCGATAATATTAGTTGTTGCCGCTGTTATCCTTGCGGCGTTCGCCGCGAAGCCAGGCCTCGACGAAGGCATCGAGATCGCCGTCGAGAACCGCCGCGGTATTGCCGGTTTCCACCCCGGTCCGGAGATCTTTGACCATCTGATAGGGCTGCAGCACATAGCTGCGGATCTGATTGCCCCAGCCGGCATCGGCCTTCTCGCCCCGAATGCCGTCCGCTTCCTGCCGCCGCCGTTCTTCTTCGCGCTCGAACAGCCGGGCCCGGAGGATTTTCATGGCGGTGGCGCGATTTTTGTGTTGCGAACGTTCATTCTGGCAGGCGACGATAATTCCGCTCGGGATATGGGTAATGCGAATGGCACTGTCGGTGGTGTTGACGTGCTGGCCGCCGGCGCCGCTGGAACGATAGGTGTCGATCCGCAGGTCCTTTTCATCGATTTCCACTTCCACTTCATCGTCGATTTCGGGGAAAACGTCCACCGCGGCAAACGATGTATGCCGTCGGGCATTGCTGTCGAACGGCGAAATGCGGACCAGCCGGTGCACGCCGATTTCGGCCTTGAGATAACCGTAGGCGAAATCTCCTTTCACCCGCAACGTCACGCTCTTGATGCCCGCTTCTTCGCCGGGCTGAAAGTCGATAATTTCCTCGCCGTAACCGCGCCGTTCAAACCAGCGGCGATACATGCGCATCAGCATCATGGCCCAGTCGCAGGACTCGGTGCCGCCGGCCCCGGCGTGAATGGAAAAGAACGCATTGTTCTTATCGAATTTGCCGGACAGAAAACTCAGCAGTTCATACTTGGCCAGGTGTTGCGACAGTCGGGGCCAGAGATTATCGGCTTCGGCAAGCATACTTTCGTCCTCGGCGGCAAGTTCCCCCAACACCATGAAGTCATCGACTTCCGCCGCCACCTGCCGAAACGGTTCCAGCAGACTTTTCAGCGCACTGAGTTTTTCCACCGTTTCCTGCGCTTTCTCTTTGTTATCCCAAAAATCCGCCGCCGCCATTCTGGCTTCCACTTCGCGTTGCTGCCGCTGCTTTTCCGCAATATCGAGGAATCGCTGCAACTGGTCCAGCCGTTGTTGCAACGAAGCGCATTTGGCGGTTAATTCATCCAATGTCATTATCATCTCCGTAAAAGCGGTTGTTTTTATCCTTGATCTGTCCCAGAAAATATGAAAGGTTTTGCCATAATTTCAAGTTGCCATGGCTGAATGTTTTCCGAAATATCCCCATTCCCAGGTCGAAACCCGGCCGACGGCCCCGCTTCCACGGCACGATTCCGGACGCCGACTTGATTTATCGGCAAAAACTGCTATGCTAATGTTCGGTTTATTGCCGCCGGCCGGGGAAATGTCCGGGCTGAAACCGCGCCGTCAGGGAGAACGAAAATCATGGCGGGAGTGACGGTTCCGGTCGCATGACAATGCCGGGGGAAGAGCGGGAAAATGCCTTTCGGGGTTATTTTACCGTCATTATAACCATGAAACGATTGGTTGGAAAAACCATGGATTCACGTCTTTTTACAGTTTGAACACAACACGGTCGGGTAAAACAATGGGCCATATTCTCCGCAAAAGCCAACTTTACTTCATTCTTTCCTTTGTGGGACTGATCATTCTGGGCGCCTGGCTGTTGTATCTTTCCACCCTGCTGCACGGCAAACCGCTCACCCCGATTAATTCCCTGTTCATCGCCACCTCGGCGGTCTGTGTCACCGGACTGACTCCGGTCAGCATCTCCGGCTTCGGACTGGGCGGACAAATCATCCTGCTGGTATTGATCCAGACCGGCGGCCTGGGCATTATGACCCTGACGTCCTCGCTGTTCCTGATGGTGCGGCGGGATATGAACCTCGACAACAAACTGCTGATTTCCGGTTTCATGGAGTCATATTCCGGACGCGAACTGCCGCCGCTGCTCTATCTGATCCCGCTTTATACCGTCATCATCGAACTGATTGGCGCCGCACTGCTGACCTTCTGTTTCTGGACCGGTTCGATGCATCTGCCGTTTCACGAGGCTCTCTATCAGGGTATCTTCCATTCCGTTTCGGCCTTCTGCAACGCCGGATTCAGCACTTTCGACGACAGTCTGATGCGGGCGGGCCCGGTGGTCAAGCTCATTGTGGCGGGGCTGATCGTCTGCGGCGGACTGGGGTTTTACGTTATTTTCGACCTCTGGCTGGTATTCCGGAAAAAGACCTTCATGAAGCTCTATTCCAAACTGGTGCTGATCGTCACCGTAATTCTGATTGTCGGCGGAACGTTGCTGCTTAAAGCCGCCGAGAACGTCGAAGGCACTCCGCTCTCCTGGCTCGACGCCCTGTTCCAGTCGGTCACCGCCAGAACCGCCGGCTTCAACACCGTCGATATCGCCGGACTGCACACCTCCGGAATTTTACTCCTGATCGCCCTGATGATGATCGGGGCCTCCCCGGGGTCGACCGGGGGCGGGATGAAAACCACCACGTTGGCCATTGTCGCCGTCGC
Organism: Victivallales bacterium; assembly: GCA_028691155.1. GTDB lineage: Bacteria > Verrucomicrobiota > Lentisphaeria > Victivallales > SZUA-371 > SZUA-371. Next base: position 10,050 of record JAQUZV010000024.1, on the reverse strand, counting down.
CATTTACAAAACCTTTATCGGGGAACGCCAGATCACCATGTTCCGCCGTCAGATTCCGATGCCCAACGTGCTCAAGGCGTTTTCGATCATGGTTCTGTTCATCGTGCTGTCGGTCGTGGCGGTGCTGCTGATCGACATTTACGAAGACGAACCGTTGTATTCGATGCTGTTCGAAGCGGTTTCCGCGCTGGGCACGGTGGGCTTGTCGCTGGGACTGACGGCCAAAGCGGCGTTCGGCACCAAAATTGTCCTGATCTGCTGCATGTTTCTGGGACGCATCGGTCCCTTCACCTTCTTCATCTTCCTGCTGTCGCGGGAAAAGAACACCAAACTGCAGTATCCGGAAGAACGCATAATCATGGGGTAACAAGAAATGAAAAAGAATTTTGCCATTATCGGGCTGAGTATTTTCGGCGCCACCGTGGCGACGGAACTGCGGGAGTCCGGACATAACGTGGTCGTGGTGGATATCGATCATGAAAAGATCAACAACATCCGCGACAAGGTCACCAGCGCCATCATTGCCGACGTCACCGACCAGGATGTGATCCGGGAGCTGGAAGTAAAGAAATTCGACACCATCATTCTGTGTATCGGCGACAATTTCGAGGCCGCCATCTTCGCTCTCGCGCTGCTGAAGCAGGAGGGCGCGGAAATGGTCATTGCCCAGGCCAAGACCGCACTGCAGAAGCAGATATTGTTCAAACTCGGCGCCGACGAAGTCGTCCAGCCCGATCGCGATATGGCCGAACGCCTCTCCAAACGCATCTCGATGTCCAATATTTCCGACATGTTCGACTTCAAAGGTTCGACCATCGCCGACCTCAAAGTCAAAAAGGAATACGACGGCAAATCGCTGCGGCAACTCGACCTGCGCCGCAATTTCAATATCACCGTACTGCTGATCCGCAAACCCGGCAAGGACCCCGAACCGGTCTGGGATCCGGATATGATTCTGCGCCACGGCGACGAAATCACCGTCATCGGCAAGGAAGACGATATTATCCGCGCCTTTCAGGAATAGCTCCCCCCGCAACCCCTTAACCCGGCGTTTTTTTCCTGCCCGGGGGGAATAATTTTCTCCCCGGTCCGCTGTTGCAATCCCCGACCCGTTTCCGCCGCGGCTGCTGCGGGAAACAACAACCCGCAACCGTCTCTCCCAACCTCGCAATCGAGGTCCATCCCGTTCGCCGCCGCCATTTTCTCCTCCCCGCCGCCTCGCCAACGGCATCCCGTCGAAATATAATGTTGGCACGCAACCTGCTTAACAAATCCTCCGTCAAGACAAAATTATTGAGCAAGGAACGCAAAGTCGTCAATCAACCGCTTTCGACGCCGGTTCGGGAACATGGAGACAAGGCAATGAACCGTCGGCGGGAAAGCTGAAAACCAACACGGAGGTTACCATGAGAATCCAAAGCAACACTACCGCCTTTAATGTTTGGTCCAACTACAGCCAGAATCTGAACCGGATGCAGGAATCGATGAGCCGGTTGTCCACCGGAGAAATCACCAGCACCGACAATCCCGCCGGCATCGGAATCAGCGAACGCATGCGCGCCCAGATCGATGCCGTCCAGATGGCGCGCCAGAACACCGAAAACGCCACCTCCATGATCCAGACCGCCGACGCCTGGCTCCAGAAAATCGACGATCAGCTTTCCCGGATGAAAGAACTCTCCATCGAAGCCAACAGCGGCTCCATCTCCGATGCCGACAGCGCCAACCTCGAAGAAGAGTACAAGGCGATGCAGGACGAAATTACCCGCATCACCTCCAAATACACCGCCGCCGCCAAATTCAACGGCCTCTACCTTTTCCGCGGCGGCAACGGAGTGGCCGTCAATGACGGCGATACCGTCGAAACCGGCAGCATCGCCATTCAGATCGGCGCCGACGTCGATCAGAAAATCACCCTGGACCTGGTCGACCTTTCCGTAACCAATACCAATGTCATCGGCTCGATCCATACCTATTCCTACGGCGACGGCACCACGGTTCTTGGTTCCAGCCATGACGCCGTCACCTGGCAGTCGATCATCGACAGCAGCATGACCGATGTCACCTCCAAAAACCTCACCGGGATGCTGGATGCCGCCATCGATCATGTCTCCTCCGCCCGCGCCAAAATGGCCGCGCAGCAAAACCGCCTGGAACAAACCAACAGCGGCCTGCTGGCTTATGAAGACAACCTGACGGCGGCGGAAAGCCAGATTCGCGACATCGATATGGCTTACGAAACCACCCAGTACTCGAAGTATCAGGTTCTCACCAATGCGGCCAACGCCATGTTGGCTCAGGCCAACCAGTTGCCGCAGAACGTACTGCAGCTGCTCCAGTAATTTTACCGGAAATTTTATCCGTGGTTGCAATTCCGTCCGCATTTGCGGACGGAATTTTTTTATCCGGCAGTATCTTGTCCGCGCGGCGGCCCGTTTGCTTCAACTCCTCATAATTCATTCTTCCCCCCCGAAAGCGTCATTATTCTATTTTTTCCGCTTTGTAATTTGGCCGATCGCGTCATATGTTATCCATAACAATATTAAAACAACACGCAATTGCGTTACAAATCACAGCGATGAAAGATAACTTGTGCGGCGTAGTAATCGAGGTGGAAAACCTGGTGGCGACCCGATCGTTCTACCGGGATATCCTGCAATTGGGAAATCCGGTCATGGACAGTAATTTCTGGGTGGAATTCCGGCTGCCGGGAGATTTCTCCCTTTTTCTGAAGAAAGTCTATTCCAGCCGAAAGCAGAAGAAAAACTGCAATGGAGTTTCCTGGATTTATCGCGTCGACAACATCGGCAATATTATCTCCCGGCTTGAATTGTACGGTTACGGAGAAATCTACGAGAAGAGCGAGGAAATGGGAGAATCCGTGTATACGTTCAAAGACCCGGAAGGAAATTTATTCCACCTGATTCCCTCACCATAAACCCGCCCGGAGAGGATGGTTGTAATGAAAATACTGTTATTGGCCCTGATCGCCGCCTTGACCCTGCCGTTGCAGGCGGATACCGAATTGCTCCGTTTTGTGCCCGACAATATTCAGGCCGTAGTCGGCATCGACACGGCCCAAGGTTGGCGCCACCCGGCCTTTACCCAGTTTCGCCGCAACGATCCGGTCCTCGATCAGCAATGCCGGCTGCTGGAAAAACAACTGGCCCGGTTCCGCATGCGGCCGGAAAACGCCATCGGCAGCATGGTTGCATTTTACGGCGGCGAAGACAATTTCGGGGCGGTGTTCCATACGTCGATACGGGAAACGCAATTCGACCAGATGCTGGCCCAGGGCCTCACCCAAGGAGCCGAAGAGACCGTCCGGATTCAAAAACAACAGGCCAAAGGCTATGATTATTACTTGGTCCGGGCCATTTGCAAAGGCCGGCAACTGCCGGACTCAGGCTTTACTTACGTCGGCGCCAACCAAATCCTGATCGCCCCGCTGCCACAGCTCGACCGCATCCGCAGCAAGATCCGGAACGGCGCCCTGGCTTCCAATCGTCAATACCAATCCCAGCTCAGACAAATCAATACCAACGCTCCGTTCTGGATGGCATTCCGGATTGCGCCGGGGACGATACAGACCCTGGCCGCCAATACATCCGCACCACCGGCGCTCATGCTGCTGAATAACATTGCCGACGGCGCCTTTGCCGTCACCACCGGCGGACACAGCAACCGGGATTTCACGATCAAGGGATTCGTAACCTGCCGCGATGCCGGTTCCGCCAAAGCCATGGCCCAGCAGTTGCAGTTGTTGCCGATGGCCTGCGGCGACAGCCGTACCGCCATGCGGGTCAATGAATCGCTGCATATCGTCACCAAAGGAAAAACGCTGTTTCTGCGGATGCTGCTGCCGGAAGAAATGCAGCGCACGCTGATGGGGGGAGCGTCCCGACCGCAAACGGCGCAACGCAATCACCACGTCTCCGGAAAACGTCTCCGTTAGCCGGTAATTTTTGAATCGTTTGCATTCGGATAAGGTAAGATGTATATTAGCGCCGACGGGGTAAGATGCCGTCCGGACGGAAAAAAAGAGCAACAACGAGTGGAATCGACAGGGTGAAGAATTATAACCCAGGAACGAATTACAACCGAAATTACGGCAGCAAAAAACTTTTCGTCACCAGAAAACGGAATTACGGCCGTAATTTTCTGGTCTTTATATTATTGGCGATGATTGTCATCGCGGTAATTGTTATTTTCATGCGCCGTCCGCCGGAAGAACCGGTCATTGTAACGCCGGCCCAAACTTCGCTCGCCGCTCCCGTTTCCAATCCTAAAAGCGGCAACGACAAACTGGCCGGAGTAACCGCGGCGGCGACATTGCCGGCCGCCGGAACCCTGGCCAAACCGACATCGTCGCCCCAGACCAACACCACGGAGAAAGCCTCCGGGACCCAATCCGGACCGGCCGCGGCAAACAACGGTTCCGCGCCCGCGGAAACCGCAACTGCCGCCGCCGTGGCAGAAAAAGTCGCCCCGCCCCTACCATCCGATCCCGCGGTAACGGCATTGCTGCAACAGGCGGAAACCGCATTCAAGGCGGAAAAATACCCGGAAGCCCGGGCACTGGCCGAACAGGCGCTGGCCGCCGTCAAAGATACAGACCATCCGGACTGGACCCGGGCCGCGACAATGCTGGGACGGGCCAACATAAAAATTTTCACCACCGACTGTCCTTTCCCGGCCCGGAAAGAACGCTATGAAGTCATGACCGGCGATGCGTTGACACGCATTGCCCGAAAATTCAACACCACCATCACCGCCATCCAGCAAAGCAACGGCCTGCGCAGCTTCGATCAGATTCAGGACGGCCAGATTCTCACTATTTACAAGGGCGCCTGGAACATCCTGATCGATAAAAAACGTTATCGTCTCCTGCTGCAGGACGGGGATAAATTATTCAAACTTTACCACATCGGCATCGGCCGTCAGGGACGAACCCCGGTCGGAAAATTTCAGGTGGCCTCCAAGGTAACCAACCCGGACTGGTATTCCCCGCAAGGGAAAATTCCGTTCGGCAACAAGGAAAATGTGCTGGGGACGCGCTGGCTGAAACTGAAGGCGACGGATCAGGCAAACACGTTGCGGGGTTACGGCATTCACGGCACCTGGGATCGCGACAGCATCGGCAAGGACCGCAGCAACGGCTGCATCAGGATGCGGAATGAAGACGTGGAAGAATTGTATACCATTATTCCGTTGCAAACAACGGTAGTTATTGAAAATTAATCAGACAAGGCAATATATATATGGCGGAATTTATTCTCGAATTCGAAAAACCGGTTTCCGAGCTGGAAAAGAAGATCCAGGAATGGCTGCGCATCAGCAAGGACAACGACCTCAATGTCGATGATGAACTGAAGCTGCTGACGCAAAAACTGGAACAGACGAAAAAAGACATCTACGAAAACCTGACCCCATGGCAACGGGTGCAGTTGGCCCGTCATCCGAAACGCCCCTATACGCTGGACTACATCAACATGATCTGCACCGATTTCATGGAGTTCCACGGTGACCGCCGCTATCGCGACGACGCCGCCATTGTCGGCGGTTTTGCCAAGCTCGACGGACAGCCGCTCATGGTCATCGGCACCCAGAAAGGGCGCAACACCAAGGAAAATGTCATGCGCAATTTCGGCTGTCCGCATCCGGAAGGCTATCGCAAGGCGCTCCGGCTGATGCAGGTGGCGGATCGCGCCGGCATTCCCATCGTCTGTTTCATCGATACCCCGGGAGCCTTTCCCGGCGTGGCGTCGGAGGAACGCCATATCGGGGAAGCCATCGCCGTCAACCTGCGGGAAATGTTCGATCTGTCGGTCCCGATTCTGGCGGTGGTAATCGGTGAAGGCGGCAGCGGCGGCGCCCTCGGCATTGGCGTCGGCAACAAAATTCTGATTATGGAAAACGCTTATTACTCGGTTATTACCCCGGAAGGATGCGCCGCCATTCTCTGGGATGACCGGAGTTTTTCGGCCCAGGCCGCCGCCGCGCTGAAACTCAGCGCCCGGGACCTGGTCGAGCTGAAAATCGTCGACGACATCATCCCGGAACCTCTCGGCGGAGCACATCGCGACTTCGATGCCGCCGCCGGCGGCGTCAAGACAACCATTGCCAAGCATCTGGTCGAGTTGAGCGCCATGTCGCCGGAAGCGCTGAAAGAACAGCGCTATGAAAAATTCCGGCACATCGGGGCGTTCAAGGACGGCAAATAACCCGACGGAGCAAGACAGACATGACATCCGGTCAGGTAACGATTCGTGCGGCGCTGGAAAGCGATATCATGGCCATTCACGATCTGTTGGCCGAATATGCCCGCCGGCAACTGCTGCTGGGCCGAACCCCGGAAGATCTGCATTACCATCGCGGCAACTTTGTGGTGGCGGAGGAAGACGGCGTCGTCATCGGCTGCGGCGCCCTGCGGGATTTCGGCAGCAATCTGTATGAGGTGCGTTCCCTGGCCGTAGCGCCGACACACGTCGGCAAACGCATCGGATCGCAGTTGGTGACCCAACTCGTCGAACGGGCCCGGAGCCAACGGCCATGCCGGGTTTTTGCCCTGACCTATCACCCGCAACTGTTTATTCGCCTGGGCTTTCATCGGGTCAGCAAGGAATTATTTCCGCCCAAAATCTGGTGCGACTGCAACCGGTGTCCGAAAAAAGATCATTGCGATGAAGATGCCATCCTGATGGAAATAGAGTGATGCCGGCGGCATCGTCCGGCCATGGCACATAAACTGCGTAGCTATTTGGTCTTTTACCGCATGATATTTTTCGGGAAATTGAAATATGTTGCAGCAGCTGAAAAAACTGAATTGGGTGCATTACAACTGGATGGTGCAGACCGTCTTTCTCCTGATCATTGTCCTGGCCACAATCATCAATCGCCATCTGGGGACGTTCCGCGCCAACGGATGGTTGTTCCTGGCGATATATTTGCTGCTCTTTGCGTTCAGTACCATCAACACTTTCTGCCTGCCGCACCGGTTGGGACAGAAAATCATGGCGGAAGGAATGTCGCTGGCGCTGGTTTTTGTCATTCCGCTCACCTACTATGCGGTGGGAGGATCGATTGAAGTAACGTCGGTCATGAGCCTCTTCTTTGTTCTGGTGACCATCACCGTACTGCCTTTGCGGACCGGAGTGTTGATCCTGCTCGGAGCACTGACTTACGCCGCCTTTATTCACTACAATAATTTTTTTGAACAATATCCGGTGTTCAGGGAAGCGTTGGCGGACATCCCGTCGGGACGCGGCAGCAACCGCATCATTACCCCGACCGACAAGGACAATTTCAAATACTTTGTGACCAAAACCCCGGCAACATTGCAGGAAATCAGCGCTTATGATTCGGTTTACGGCAATCCCGATTACTGGTATTCGCTCTATGAAGCCAACCGCAGGTTGCTGTCTTCCCCGACGGCGGAAGTATCGAAAGGAACCCGACTGGCCGTCCCGCTGACCCGCGGCAAACCCTACCGGATCCGGACTTTCCTGGTGCCGCGTAAAACGACGTTGCCGGAAATCAGCGCCCTGCCGGAAGTATACAACAACGCCGGAGACAGCCGCTACCTCTACGAGGCCAACAAATCACAAGTCATCGACACCAAACAGACCGTTCTGGGCGGAATCCGACTGATCGTCCCGGAACTGCCCCCGCGCAACCATTATAAATTTCTGCTGATTTCCCTGATCTATATCGCCGCCGCCCTGGTCGGACTGTGCTGGCGTATTCTGCTGCAACAGTTGTACGAACTGCTCTCCGTGGCGTTGAGCGCCTCAACCGGACAGACCATGCATGAATTATCCCAGCTTCGGGTAAAAAATGAGTTGCTGCAACAGGAAAACAAACAGATGCGACAGGAAATCGCCATGAATATTGTCGAAATTGACTACATAATCAGCCATCAGGGGGTTGCGGCGGAAAAGAAGAAGGGTTAAATTGATTGCTGCGGCACCGGGAGCCGCCATTCCCATTGCCGGAACAATTTTCCGGGGCGCCGCGGGGACAGCATCATTTGTCGGCAACCATCAATTTATATTATATGAAAGCAGGGCATCATGGCCGCAGAAAACATTCGCAAGTATCCCGATGAATTCATGGATCACAATCGCATGAATCGCGTGATGCGCCATCATCTCCGCAATCTTTGCGCCGGAGTCAAAATGACAGTCGAAAGGATTTCCGCCATGACCGCCGCCATCAACCCGCAGATCGGTTCCCGCTGTGACATCATTATCAACGAACTCGATACGTTGCATCGCCTCACCGATCGCATGGACCTGCTGTTCGACACCCTGCCCGGCGCCAAATCGCGTTCTTTATTCGAGCTGGTCGCCGCGCTGCGCCGCAGCTTTGCCGCCCGTTTCCCGTTTTGCGCGCTGAAACTGAACGGCCCCGAGACGGTTCTGAACCTGCCGTACGGCTCCCGACTTCAACTGGCGCTGGAGGAATTGCTGACCAATGCCGGCGAAGCCGCCGGAGAGAACGGCAGCGTCGTTATGACCTGGAACACCGCCGCGGGGGAATTGGAGTTTATCCTGGAAAATGACGGAGAATCTTTCCCCGCCGAAATCCCGACCACGCCACCGATCCCATTCTATACCTCCCGGAGCCGCCATGACGGTCTCGGGTTGTCCATCGCCTATCGGATCATCGTCGGAACGTTGAACGGTGATATGGTCATATCGCCCGGCGCCGGAACAACCCGGACAACCTGTTCGCTTCCGACCGCGGAGACGACACATGAGTAAGAAAACCATTTTATTGGTGGAAGACAATCTGCTGGTCAGCACCGCCGTGCAGGACATCCTGCGCGACGAAGGATTCGCGGTTGCCGCCGCCGAAACCGGCAAAGCCGCCGGAGCAATATTGCAGGAAACGCAGCCCGCGCTGGTACTGTTGGATATGATGCTGCCCGACGTCAACGGACAGCAGTTGCTGGAACGCTGGCGGAAAAAATATCCGGGGCTGCCGGTAATCATCATGACCGCCCACGGCGATATTCCGACCGCGGTGGAGTGCCTGCGCGCCGGAGCTTACGATTTTCTGACCAAGCCGGTCGAAAAACCGCTGCTGCTCAAAACCATCAAAAACGCCCTCGATCATGTCGCCGTGTGCCGCAAAGTGAATGTGCTGTCACAACTGACCAGCCGCGATGCCGGACCGGAACCGCCGACCGATGTCGTAGCCCAGTCGCCGGCCATGACCGCCACCTTTGAACTGCTAAAGATGGTGGCGGCCAGCGACTTCTCCTGTCTGCTGATTACCGGGGAAAGCGGCACCGGCAAGGGGCTGCTGGCCAAAACCGTACATAGAATGGGCAATCGCGCCGGCAAGCCGTTCGTCGAAGTCAACTGTTCGGCCCTGCCGGCAACGCTGATCGAAAGCGAGTTGTTCGGGCACCGCAAGGGGGCCTTTACCGACGCCAAGGAAGAAAAGATCGGGTTGTTCGAAATGGCCGACACCGGCACGCTTTTCCTCGATGAAATCGGCGATATGGACGTCAAGCTCCAGGCCAAATTGCTGAAAGTGATCGAGGACCAGACGTTTCGCCGTATCGGCAGCACCGAGGATATAAAAGTCGATGTGTCCATTATCGCCGCCACCAATCAGGATTTGGAAACCCAGGTCCGCGAAAACCGTTTCCGCAATGACCTCTATTACCGGCTCAACGTCATTCCGATCCAACTGCCGCCGCTGCGCGAACGCGCCGGCGACATCAAACCGATGGCGGAACATTTTCTCCGGATTTATGCCCGGAAATTCGGCAAGAAGATCACCGGATTTTCGCCTGAAGTATTCGCTATTCTGCAACGCTATGACTGGCCCGGCAACGTGCGCGAATTCCGCAACGTCATCGAACGCAGCTGCATTCTGACCCGGGGAGAAATCATCGACAACCCCGCCGTATTGTTTCCCGGCTCCCCGGCCGTTACCGTCACGGAACAACCGGAAAGCCTCCCGGCGGCATCGGATGCGGCATCGGAAGCCGCCATGACATCCCATGCCCGGCCGTTTCCGGCCATGCCGCTGGCC
>JAQUZV010000302.1 GCA_028691155.1 Victivallales bacterium | reverse complement strand
CGGCATCCGTACCGATCGGATCACGATGAAAAGATGTCTGTGGCTTTATGCCCCGCTGATTGCCCAGCATCTGGCCGGAATACTCCTCTGCACCCTGCTGGTGCCGTATATGCAGCTGATCCTGATCACACCGTTGCTGAACCTGCCAGTGATCATCGCGACAGTGGTCCTGCTGATTCGGATGAAATGCCCGGTCATCGACCGGATCTTCGGCTGGCTGACCGTTATTGCCGGGGTTATCAACATGATTCTGGCCATGTCCGGGCTGGCTTATATTGCCTTCACCCTGATGTTGTTCTGGTTCATTGCCGTCGCCGGAATTCAAACCGGAATTTCCATTACCATTCAAATCAGAAATTATACGGCAGACAATTCCCGCAATCGGATTATGATCTGTCTGCTGCTGACGTTGTTGATGCCCCTGGCCTGGCTGGTCATTATCGGCAGTATGATCTACTGGACCGCCGGACTCTACAGTCAGCAGGATATGCTGCTCCATATTTTGGAACTGAAATTCATTCCCGAGGAAAAACTGCTGCAGATCAGCGCCATCGACCTCATTACCGCGGTTGTTGTCGCCATGTTCCTGCGTTTCATTATCGCCACCATCCGCCATCTGATCTCGATTATTTACGGCGAAAAAGCGGAAATGGGACTGATTCCCACCTTTCTCACTCTGGGCAACTATCTGGCCTGGGGATGTTACGTTATTTTCCTGCTGATTCTGTTCAACGTGCAGCCCAACAGCATTCTGGTGGTGCTGGGAGGGATGAGTATGGGGGTGGGATTCGGACTGAAAGAAATTGTGGAAAACTTCATCAGCGGCGTCATCCTGCTGGCAGGCAAGCAATTGCGTCCCGGTGACATTATCGAATTCAACGGCATCTGGGGCAAGGTGCGCAAGGTCAGCGTTCGCGCCACCGTCGTAGATACCGATGACAATGCCGTAATCACCTTTCCCAATTCGCAGGTATTGTCCAAAGACTTCCGTAACTGGACGCTGAACCGCTCCATTATTCGCGAGGAAATCAATATCGGCGTGGCTTACGGCTCGGACCTGAAAGAGGTTTACCGCCTTCTGGATGAAGTTCTCAACAACAATCATAAGGTGATGAAGAGGCCGCAATGGGATATTCTGCTCAGCAATTTCGACGACAGCCAGCTGACCCTTACGCTGCGGGTCTGGATGAATGTGCTGCATCGTCATCATCTCGGCAGCGAACTGCGGCTCGCCATCTACAACACCTTTGCCGCCAACGGTATCGTCATCCCGTTTCCGCAAATGGATGTCCACGTCGGACTGCCACCACCGCAACAACCCTTCCCGGCCGGCCTATAACCCCACATCGTTCATGCTGCTGCGGATAACGACCATTTCCCGATCGACCTCGAAGATGATCCGGCTGAGCTGTTCGACCGATAAAGTCAGGTAAGCCGTGTAATCGGGATCGAGGTGGTAGAGCAATGCGTCCGCCCCCTGATCGGAATAACTCAACATGGCGATGATGTCCGCCAGATGGATGGCATAACAAATCGGTCGATATTCCTCCGGCGCCTGACCGGGATGGTGATGATAGGCCATGGTCTGGCATAAAAATTCCGGCAATTGCCAGAACCGGGCCAGCATTTCCCCGACTTCACCATGATCGGTGCCAAGTTCTTCCTGTTCGGCCGCCAGATAGTCGGGCAGACGTTTCTTATCGATGGCATGAACGAAGTGATGCGAAGTATCCCCCAGGGAATCGGATAAAATAAGCTTGCCGAGGTCGTGAAGAATTCCGGCGGTAAAAGCCCCCTCGCGATTCTGCGGCGGCGTGACCAGCGCCGCCAATTGTCCGGCCGCCAGCGCCGTACGCAACGAATGCTGCCACAGACCGCTGCTTTCATACCCCGCCAGCGGCTGGTCCAAATACATCTTGGCATAAATTTCCAGAACAATCGCCATAATCCGGCGGGCGCCGAGCATGACCACCGCGGTATGGATCGAATCGATCTGACGGCTCAGGCCGAATCCGGCTGAATTGACCAGTTTCAGCAACAGTGCCGTCAGCCGGGGATCATATTTGACCGTGGCAATGATATCCTTGGCGGAGTAATCACCGGAGCCGACCAGACGGATCAATTTCAGCGCCGCTTCGGAAAAACGCGGCGCCAATTTGATTTTTTGCAATATTTCCGGATTGATCATAATACGTTCTCCCGCTTTAGATGAACCAGTCGTCCCGACCGGGACAGGAAAGCCGGACAATCCCGGTTTTGAGTTCCACGGTTACCGTTCTGCTGATGGTGTTGCCGACGTCATGAGCCACCGGGCGAACGCCGTTTTCCTTTAAAATGGCCTTGACCGCCGCAATATTGCGCCGACCGATGTCAAGCACCCCTTCGCCCCGAATCACCCGGGCGCCCCCCGCCAACTTCACATACATGTCCCGTAAGATGCCGGAAGAACCGAATTTCCGCATCTCCTGCAACAGAACGGGGATTCCGGTATCCGCAAAATATCCCGGCTTGAATTCCTTGCGCCCGCCCTGCAGTTGCGAATCCGGCAAGGCGATATGAACCATTCCGGCCACTTTTACCCGGGGGTCCAGTAATACCACCGCGACACAGGAGCCGAGCGCCAGGGTCTTGATTTTAATCGTCTGATCACCGGTGGCGCCGTAATCGCCAATGCCCAATAAAATAACTTTTTCCGAGCCGAATCCTGCCACCTTCATCATTCCCCGTCAACCAATTTGATTACTTCGTCGGCAATCTTCGGGAGGGGAACCAACCGATCCACGCCCCCTTTCTCCCATGCCACTTTCGGCATCCCGAAGACAATACAGGTTGCTTCGTCCTGGGCCAGCGTCCGGGCGCCGGCATCATGCATCAGTTTCATGCCGTCGGCGCCATCGCCGCCCATCCCGGTCAACATGACCCCAACCGCATTTCGCCCGTAAACTTCAGCCACCGACGACATCATGACACTGACGGAAGGACAATGCCCGTTAACCAGATCGCCGGAAAAAACCCGGACATGGCATGAATTCCCCGCCCGGTACACTTTCAGTTGAAACCCGCCGGGGGCCAGCAGAATCCGGCCCTGCACAATTTCATCGCCGTCCTCCGCCTCCCGCACCTCCATCCGGCACAGCCCGTTCAAGCGGTC
>JAQUZV010000023.1 GCA_028691155.1 Victivallales bacterium | reverse complement strand
AGCGCATCCGCCGAATTTTCGGCGGCAACGCCGGATCCCGCCGCCATCATGATGATGCTCAAGACCGACATCGTCAGGTTACTCAGCCATTTTCCCATTCTATTCCTCCCTTCTCGGAACCGATACTGCCCCGACACGATATAATCTCAACGATAACGCGACCATCCGACCGGTTGACACCTCTATGTATCCGGCATTCTTTCTCCTTTCCGGTTCGACGGCAAACACCGGGTAAGAACATATGTTCCGGTCATGCCGTCGCCATTTCCTCCGTTTTATGGTAAAATCTCCATATCGCCACTGAATTGCATTCTCAAAACCATTCCCCGACGTTTCGGAGGAAAACGGTTTGTCTCAAATCATCCGGCAACACCGAGCTCCGGCTCACCCCGTTGCCATTCTACTCACTCGTCGTCATTGTTGAGGAGGGGAAAGTAAATCCGGTTTTTCTGTTTTTTCACCAGATCGCTGACGGATTGATCCTCCATTCCAAACCAGGGCGCCATGCGTCCCAATGACAAGACTTCGTCATAATGGTCGTCAATCTGACCGTCACCCCGTCCCATTTCCAACTCGATGTCGCCGGAATGCCTTCGGGGAATCGGATGCATGGCGGTGTCAATAGCGGATAATTTATCGGCAAATACGCTGTCCACCGTCACCGACAAACTGCCATTGTTGGCCCAGGAATTATTCTCCGCCTCACTGCGGGCGGAAATCAGGTTACTGACGTTGACCATGGAAAATCCGGCCACATAAAGTCCGATCATCAGAAACAGCGAAATAAAGAACAACCCGATCACCAGTTCAACGATCACCTGTCCGGTTTCGGAAGCAAAAATCACAGTGGCTTTTCTCATCGTCGAACCTCCTACAAACTCGGTCCGGCCGAAGTGCGGCCCGGCGGATCGTAACATTCATGGTCTTCAAACCAGTAACGGATATAATCCCGCAACGTCGCCGGAACCGTTACGGTTTTACCGTCGATTTCCGTGGTGATCCGATAGTTGAGTTCGTTGCTGGAAACAGCCTGCAACGCCCGCAGGTAGTCGATATAATTCGCGGCCGGAGCGGGCAGGGAATCGGCCACACTGTCGGCCCATAAATCGTTGATGCCGCGACCGTGATCCGCCAGCCACAGCAGGAACAGTTCAAAATAGATGCTTTGGTTGTTGCTTAAATTGTTGTTGGGGTACATGGAACTGGGCACCAGGGCAACATTTCGGAATACCGGCAGGATGATCGGGACCGCACAGGGGGCCTCGGCGGAAGAGAGTTCCCCGAATGTTTTGGCCGCGGCAATGGCTTTCGGGCGATAGGAAGAACTCGCGGCTTTGGCATTGACCTCGCCGCGCTCGTACTTCTTAATATCCCGGTTCATCCGGAAGTTCATCGTGCGGGTAATGACATCTTCCACCTGCGCTCCGGCAATCGCACCGCCATGCCAGGCACTGTCCCGGACCCGCCCCCGCAACAACCGGCCGTCGCGCCACTCTTTATTCGGAGTATAATACCAACTGCCGTCATAACAGCAGAACGACCCGGAAGAAAAACTGTCATCATAATTCCAGCCGTAACGCCGCACCATGGTCCGCAATTCCCCCGCGGCGGCCACGTTGTCTTCGACCGAAACAAATTGTATTCCCAGTGTCAGATACTCGCTCTCTCCGGCAAAGCTCATCCGGTTCATGCCAATGTCCTGCCACCAGTTGTGATGCCAGAAATCCTCCGGCACCGAACCGTTCTGAAACATGGAACGAATAATGCCGTTGCAGAAATTCCCCGAAAGGATCGCCCAGTAAAACCGCTCATACCCCAACCATGAGGGATGGATATTGGTTGCCGCACTCATTCGGGAATTCATTCTGACCGCCGGCCCTTGAGCAATAATCTCACTGAGCATCTCCTCATAATCCTGCCGCCAGTCGTATCCGTTGATGCACTGCTCGGTCTGATCGTAAATGGCCGAATTCAGACGCATGAGATGATATTGCATCACCTGTCTGACCGCGGGATTGATTGCGGCTCCATTGAGCCGTGCCGCCTGCTGGGCGGCGCTGAGCCCCATCAGCGGATAGGCAAAAGAGATCCGGGTTTGTGTCCGGGCCACCAGTTGGTTGGCCGCCACGGGATCGGGATCGAGCTCCAATAAGGTATTGGTCACTTTGACCAGATTGAGTTCGCCGATGGTGTTGAGGGCTTCTTTCTGCCACATGGCCCCGGTAAGGGCGGCGGAATCGGCGGCCGCCTGGAATTTCACCTTGCCGGCAATCGCATGTTGCAGATCATAAAACACCAGCACGCCCAGGCACAGCATCACCATCAGGACGATGGTAAAGATCATCACATGGCCGTTTTCGCCGTCATGCCGCCGCATCATGAATTCATTCCTCTAAGATAAATGATGAATAATTGCGCAATCGGACCGTCTCCCCATCCAGATCGCAATGGCCAAAAACAGTTTGCCGGTCTTCACTCACCTTTCCGGTATAAAGCAGGGGATAATGCTCGAATTTGGTCTCCGCCTCAATCCAGTTGCCGTGCTCGGTAACGGACACCTCCAAACTGGTGGGCGAACATTCCTTCACCATCCCGGAAGGACGCGTCCGCCAATACAGAAAATCAACCCCGTACTCGTAATCACCATGGAAAAGATAGTCGGCGGAACGGTCGTTGACGTCATAAAAAGAAGGAAAGTTCGGCAACGGGTGACGGGAAACATCCCGTCCGGACGCCGCCGCCGCGCCCAGTCGGCCGGCACGCCCGACAATATCCACCCCTTGATCGGCATAGCCCAAAACGTAAGCGCGTCCGGCACAATAGGACGCATATTCGGTAATCATGCGCGCACCCAGGACATGAAAAACACCGAGCACCGCCAGCGTCAGCAGCGTCAAACCGAAAAAGGCAAGAATACTCTCTATTATGGCCTGACCGCTCTGCGCCGAAGACGACGACCGGCCCCTCCGCGCCGCAATATCCCGCCCTGACTTCCGCGACATAGGCTCATCCTCCCACGCCAATCCGACATCGGCAAGTAACGGAATCAGTTTTGATCGATCGTAATTTCGCCAGCTTCGCTGCCGGCGTTTTTCAATGCGTCTTTGGCGGCATCGTCATCCACCGTTCCCGGAGAATCGTTGCTGATGGAACTGATTGCCCCGCTGATAATATTATGGACCTTGCCGCTGAAAGCCGACAAAATGGCCAATGACATCAGCGACATAACCACAATGATGATGACATATTCCACCAGAGTCTGTCCTCTTTGTCCTTTCGTCCTCACCCACTTCATTTCTCAGTCCTCCACCGTTTGGAATTGCCGGGTTAAACCAATGTTCACAGATCCATGCTGACCAGAGAAACCATGCGCCAGCCGTATTCGGAAAAAACCGCCATCAGCACAAACAGAACCAACGCCACCACAGCGAACATGGACAGCATGATGACATATTCCACCAGGGCCTGCCCGCTTTCCCGACCGTCGCAACGGCCGGCAACATGGTTCGTCTGCGGCTGCGTTGTCATTATTGTTCGCCGTCAATAGCCGGGCTTCCGCCCTTTGCGTACGGCAATGTCATTGTTTTCGTTCATCACGACAATTTTCGGCTCCACCGCCGCCGCCTCCGCTTCCGTCAGGACAGCAAAGGCCATAATGGTCACGATATCGCCGGCTTTTCCCTTCAATGCCGCCGGACCGTTGAGGCAGAAAACCTTGCTGCCGCCCGGACCGGGAATGGCATAAGTCTCCAGCCGTTCGCCGTTGCGACGGTTCACCACCAATATCTTTTCATAGGGAAGAATCCCGGCTTCGCGGAGGATATCGACATCGATTTCCATACTGCCTTCGTACTCGATCTCGCACGAAGTCAATCGGGCCGTATGGATTTTCCCTATCAACATTATCCTGTTCATTACGCCTATCGTACTCCTTCTAATTATATATACAGGCTTCTCCTGATAATTTATTACCGTTTACGCAAAAAAAAACATTTTTTTCAAAAAAAAACCTTTCTGTCGGCTGATTTTGGTGTTATTATGAATTGATTGCACCAGGTCTGCCACGACCCGGGAAAACGGCTACGGTTCCGGACCCGCGCTACGGTTTTCCGAATCGCGGCGAAACGGCAAAATCACGGCGCCGGACCGGGGAAAACGCGCCGGGATTGTTCCGGCAGTCAACCCCCATTTATGGAACCATAAGCATCGGCTTCCGGTTCCGGAAGCGACAACAGTAATAAGGCGGCAACAACCAAATGAACAAACCAATGCAATTTTATCCGGTAGCCTTGACCATTGCCGGCAGCGACAGCGGCGGCGGCGCCGGAATTCAGGCCGATCTGCGTACTTTTGCCGCTTTCGGCGTTTTCGGCACTTCGGCGGTGACAGCTGTCACCGCCCAAAATCCGACCGAAGTCCTCCGCATCGACGCCCTGCCCGGCGCCGCAGTTCAAGCTCAGCTTCAGGCCGTCCACCGCAAATTCGCGGTCGGCGCCATCAAAACCGGAATGCTGGTCAATGCCGAAATCATCCGGGCCGTCGCAACGGAGGTACAGCGTTTTGCCACCCCGCTGATTGTCGATCCGGTTATGGTGTCGACCAGCGGTGCTCGATTGCTGGAAGAAGCGGCCATTGCTTTGCTGCAGGAAGAGCTGCTCCC
Source organism: Victivallales bacterium (assembly GCA_028691155.1). Classification (GTDB taxonomy): domain Bacteria; phylum Verrucomicrobiota; class Lentisphaeria; order Victivallales; family SZUA-371; genus SZUA-371. Next base: position 9,980 of record JAQUZV010000023.1, on the reverse strand, counting down.
GCTGGCCGACTGGATCACCCCCAACCGCCAGGAAGCGGAATTACTGACCGGGCGAACGATCGGGAACCGGGACGACATGGTTGCCGCCGGTCAGGAATGTGCCCGACGCTGGCAGTGCAGTGTCATCATCAAGGGCGGTCATCTCGACTGGCAGGAAGGATTGATGACCGATGTGGTGATTCACGACGGCAAGGCGCTGGCCCTGACTTCGCCGGTAGTGGAAGCTTCCGAAGCGGGGCACGGCACCGGTTGCACCTTCAGCGCGGCGCTGGCCGCCGGGTTTGCTCTCGCCGGGCACTGGAAACAGGTGGTCAAAACCGCCAAAGCCTTTGTTTATGGATCGTTGCAGGAGGAGGTTGTCGTCGGGCCCGGAATCCATGCCATGTATCCCCCGCTGGAAACCTATGATGGAGAAATCGAACTAACACGAATTGATAACTGAAGCGATCGGAAATATGGTATCCTGTTTCCTGTTTCGCGATGATTGTAAATATTATTTGGATTGATTTGGTCATGTATCGTTTGTTTTTTATTTGCTCCGTATTGATGTTATGGAATCTCCATGCCACCGCCATCCTGCTTTCTTCCTCGGACGAAGTCTATGTTCCAGAGCCGGAATACCGCGACAGCGGCAGTGACATTACCGCCGATGGACTGCCCGATTATGCTGCCACCACCACATCGTACCGCAGCAAAACGCCACGCAATCAGCGAGGCGTCCGTTTTATCTCTTATAAGGGAAAACGCTACGTCTATCTGCGTGATGTGGCCGCTTATTACGGCATGCAGATGATTGCCAATCCCAAAAATTGCGGCATGATTGGTAAAAAATTCAAACTGTTCATGTATTTCGATAAAAGTTATGCCACGCTGAACGATACCGTAATTCACCTTTTCTATCCTCCGCTCAACCAGAACGGAACGCCGATGATCAGCGAAACCGACTTTTTACGCCAGATCGACCCGATTTTTCGCAATTCGGCCTTGGTTCGCCATTATATCCGCACCATCGTTATCGATCCGGGACACGGCGGCAATGACGAAGGCGCCCGCGGCCGTATTTACCGGGAAAAGGATCTGGCCTTGGAAATGGGCCTGAAATTGCGGGATGCCCTGGAAAAAATGGGTTATAAGGTAGTTATGACGCGAACCGACGATCGGACCGTGTCGCTGGAACAACGCACCAGACTGGCCGCTTCCGTCAAGGCGGATATATTTATTTCCATCCATTGCAACAAGGCCGCTGACCGTTCCGTCTCCGGACTGGAAACCTTTGCCATGCCGGCCATCGGGGCACCGTCTACCTATGGTTCCAGCAACAACCGGCGCACCAGCGGCAATCGCCGGGACAACAACAACACCCGGCTGGGCTTCGAAATCCAACATGCCGTTAAAAACGCCACCCGCGCCAATGACCGCGGCCTCAAAAGATCACGCTTTTTCGTTCTCCGCAATGTCTCCTGCCCGGCCGTGCTGATCGAAACCGGCTTCCTCTCCAATCGCGCCGAAGAGCATCGCCTGGGCATCGACAGCTATCAGGATAAAATTACCTCCGCCATCGTTTCCGCCATCTTCAAATACCATCGCGCCATGATCAATAAATAGGGGTGCCACACCGCGCCGCCGGAAGGAATGACCCCGACGCATCTCGCGGTAGTGCTCGCCGCCGAAACAACGGGATCACCACCGGACGGACGGAAAAGTGCCGGGGAAGAAAGTTGCAGGGCGGTCTCCCGCGCCATCACCGACGGGCGGGAGCGCCGCAAAGGAAAGAATTACAGTTTGACGACGGAAGCCCCGGCGCCGATGGCACATTTGATGGTTTCCGTCGGCTTGCCGGTCTGAAGCCGATAGGCTTCTTCCAAACGGCGGCAATAGGTGTCTGCCTGCGCGGCTTCCACCAGATGAATGGAGATGCCGCCGAAGCCGCCCCCGCTCAAACGGGCGCCCAGACAACCGGGAATCGAAGTCGCCAGTTCCACCAGGCAATCGAGTTCCGGGCAACTGTTGGCGAAATTATTTTTCGAACTTTCATGGGAAGCGAACAAAAGCCGCCCGAAGCCCTTGATGTCGCCCTTTTCCAACAAATCCACCCCCAGAAAGACCCGTTCGTCTTCACCGACGACATGCATGGCCTTGAGATAATCGGCATGATCGATCCGGTCTTTATACTCATTCAACATGGCGCTGGAAACGTCGCGCAACGTTTTAACCTTGGGATCGACGGCGTGCATGGCGGCGGCCACGCGCTCGCAGCTGTGCCGGCGATCGTTGTATTCCGAATCCACCAGGTTGTGTTTGACCATGGAATTGGCCACCACAATCATATAACCGTGCGGCAATGCTACGGTCTTGAGCACTTCGTTGGAACGGAAATCGGACAGAATCAAAGCGTCGGCCTGGCCGTAAATGGAACTGAACTGATCGAGCAGCCCGGATTTGAGTCCCATATAATTGTTTTCCACTCCCCGGCCTACTTTGGCCCATTCCACCGGCGGCAAAGCAATGTCGAACGCCGCGGCAAAAGCGAAACCGGCGGAAACCTCCAAAGCCGCCGAACTGCTCATCCCGGCGGAAAGCGGCACCGTGCTGAGAATCCCGCCGTCAAAAGCACCAATCTCAATTCCGCGCTGACGCAGTTCGATGATGACCCCTTTGACATAATTGCTCCAATCACCGGGCCTGGGCTGATCGATATGATCCAAATCGAACTCCACCTGACTGCCGTCGCGAAAATCCCGCAACCGACATTTACGGCCGGCAACCGGCGCAATAACAAACTGCGTATTTTGTCCGACCGCAGCACTGAGGGTAAAACCTTCGTTATAGTCGGTGTGGTTGCCCAGAATTTCCAGACGTCCCGGCGCGGAAGCCACCGCAATCGGCGCCTGACCATAATGTTGTTTGAAGAATTCGACGAGATTAGACATATTGACCGTTTTCCTAATTACTTAAAAGAGTTTCTGTTCCCTGTTGCTTCCGCCCCCGCAACCCGACCGGCTTCAGGCGCTACCGCCACCCGCCGAGCCGCCTTCCGTTGCCGTCACGATTTCAGTTAATAAAAAGCCCGCCTTGATTCAGGCGGGCGCATATTCTCATCTCTGACAGCAGAGCATCAATAATTCTGCAAGGCGTCTTCGCGATAGAAGAGGTTGTACGGATTCTGATCCTGAGTGAAGATCCATTCCGGTTCCATGATCGGGCCATAACCCCAGCCGACGTCGTTCGGGTCATCGGGACAGCCGGGCAACGGCATGTAGAAAGTCAATATTTCGGTGACGCCCACGCCTTCGCGGGCCAGAAAATAACCGATCCCCTGGAATACGCCGTAGGTGAAACCGGCAAGCTCTCCGTCCTTCTTGGCCACCAGAACCGGTTGCTTGCAGATTTCCAACGCGCCGAAAGCAGCATTGGAAACTCCGCGCCCGAGTTTCTTAAAGGGGTTTCCGGCTTGGGTTTGCGGCGCAAAAGTAAAAGCCACAGTACAGAGGATCAGCCCGGCAATGAGAGTCTTGCAGTATTTCATCAAAATTCCCTTATTTATGTTTTAACCCGATTGTTAAGTTTTGCGATGACAGGCTCTTGCCATAAAATTCTTTGCAATATAAAGTCTCATGCCACAAAAAGCAAGAAGCCAATTGGCGTAATTTTACGAAATGTTTAAAAAAATTATCCTTTTTCACATGAAGTTGTGCACCTTATGCGCTATTTTACTCCTTGTTTTATCTTTTGTCAAACTAATTTTAATGCAAGGAATCGATAAATATGACGGAAAAAATGGGAAAAAACGCAGCAAGATTCTCCCAACTTACCTTGCTGAAGCATTCGGAGACCCGTTACCCGTCTTCTCCGGAAGAGGCAAAACTGGAGGTGTTCGCCAATGTCAGCCGGGATCGTAATTATGAAATCACCTTCGACTGTCCCGAATTCACCTCCCTGTGCCCGGTTACCGGTCAACCCGATTTCGGACACATCATCGTCAACTACATCCCCGATGCTTATTGTGTGGAAAGCAAATCGCTGAAACTCTATTTGTTTTCGCATCGCAACGCCAACACCTTTCACGAAGAGGCGGTCAACTCCATTCTCGACGCCGTAGTGGCCGCCTGTCGACCGCGCTGGGCCGAAGTCATCGGCCGATTCCGTCCCCGGGGCGGCATCGCCATCAATGTTCGGGCCGCGACCGGCGTCAAGCCGGATCCGGGGTTCATCCAATAATAATAAGAGGGGAATTCCCTTCCGTTCCGCATCCGATTTTACGATTCAACCTTAAAGGAATCATCAAACAAATGGGCAAAAACAAATTCAGCTTTATTACCGGCGGCAGCGTCACCACGCCGCAGGGATTTGTAGCGTCCGGGATTACCGCCGGACTGAAGATCAGCGGCAAACCGGATCTGGCCATGGTGGCCTCGACGGTACCCGCCAACTTTGCCGGAGCCTTTACTTCGTGTAAGTTCGCCGCCGCGCCGGTCCAGTTGGACCGCGAACGCGTTCGGCATCAGGACCGGGTCCGTGCGGTAATCGTCAACAGCGGCAACGCCAACGCCTGTACCGGCAGCATCGGTTACGACAATGCCGTCAAAATGTGTGAAATTGCGGCACGGGAAATGCAGATCGCACCGGAAGAAGTGCTGGTATCCTCCACCGGACGCATCGGAGTACAGTTGCCGCTGGATATCATCGAGGCGGGGATCGTCAAGGCCGTCGCCGCGTTGTCGGAAGACGGCGGCGACGTTGCCGCCCATGCCATCATGACCACCGACACCAAACCGAAATCCCATGCGGTGGAAGTCGAGCTCAGCGGCGGCAAAGTCCGCATCGGCGGCATGACCAAGGGCGCCGGAATGATCGCCCCCCGCCTGACCGTGCCGCACGCCACCATGCTCTGCTACATTACCACCGATGCCGCCGTCGACAACCGTCTGCTGGCGGAATTTGCCGGCAGCGGCGCCGACAGCTCGTTCAACTGTATCAATATCGACGGAGACATGAGCACCAACGACACCCTGATCCTGATGGCCAACGGCCTTGCCGGCGTCACCGTCAAAGCGGGCACCGAAGATGCGGCCGTGTTTTACCGCGCCCTGCTGGCGCTGCTGCAACAGTTGGCCAGGGAAATGGTTATGGACGGCGAAGGCGTTTCCAAATTCGTCACCATCAACGTCCGGAATGCCGCTTCCGCCACCGATGCGTACCAATGTGCTTACGCCGTCAGCAATTCGCTGTTGTGCAAAACCGCCTGGTTCGGCTGCGATCCCAACTGGGGACGGATCATCGCCGCCATCGGCTACTCCGGGGCGGAGTTCATCCCGGAAAACGTCAAGCTCGACTACAACGACAAACCGGTGGTGCGCCACGCCATGGATGCCGGGACCCCGGAAAGGGAACTGGCCGAACTGCTGCGGGAACGCGACTTCACGGTCAATATCGACCTGGGCGCCGGCGACGCCGATTTCACCATGTGGACCAACGACATCACTTACGAATACGTGAAAATCAACGCCGAATACCATACCTGACCGGAAACGGCAACCACACGGCAACGAAATCACGTCTCCATCACCAATAAACCGGGACAACCAAAAATCATGATTATTGACGAACTGATCGAAAAGGCTTCGACCCTGCTGGAGGCCCTGCCTTATATTCAACGCTTCAAAGACGCCATCGTCGTCATCAAACTGGGCGGCAGTACGATGGAAGATCCCGCCCTGACCGAAAGCACCATGCGCGACATCGTGCTGCTGGAAGCCATCGGCATCCATCCGGTCGTGGTGCACGGCGGCGGCAAAGCCATCACCACCCACCTGAAAGCCCTTAAAATCGAAACCAAATTCGTCTTCGGACTGCGCTACACCTGTGACAAAACCCTGAAGGTGGTGGACGAAGTGCTGCATCACGTTATCAACCGCGAACTGGTGGAATGGCTCAACCGCAACGGCGGCCACGGGGTCACGCTCTCCGGCAAAGAGGTGCTGCGGGCGACAAGGATGTACTCGACCAACCCCGAAAACGGGGAGCAGATCGATGTCGGCTTTGTCGGCAACATTGTTTCCGTCGATGAGGAAAAGATCATCGAGACGATCGAAAAGGGCGCCATTCCGGTCATCACCCCGCTCGGCACGGACGAAAACGGCCAGATTTACAATATCAACGCCGACGTTGCCGCCTGCAAGGTGGCGGAGTTTCTGAAAGCGCGTAAACTGGTCTTCCTCAGCGACGTACCTGGCATCCTGCGCGATCCCCAAGATGAAAAATCACTGATTCCGAGCATCCGGGTCGACGAAGTGGAAGCGCTGATTGCCGACAAGACCATCAGCGGCGGCATGATCCCGAAAATCAAAAGTTCGGTGCACGCCCTCCGCGCCGGGTCCAACAAGGTGCACATGATCGACGGCCGCATTCAGCATTCGCTGCTGCTGGAAATCTTTACGGACAAAGGGATCGGCACCGAAATCGTCAAACACTGAACCATATCCGTTTCTCGCCGTTGAATGGCGGGAAACGGGTTAAGGATCAACAGGGGTTCAGAACCGTAAAAACGATTGCGGCGAAATAAAAAGAAGAAATCGCGGGGGATATCGGCTCTTTTTTTCTCCCGCGGTGCGGCAATCTTCAGCCGTTGTATATTTATGACGACAGCGGGGTCGAGGAATAAAAATCAAAGGAGGGAGTCAATGGAGGTAAACTTTACGGCGGAAAGATTTTCGCTGAAACAGATTTTCCGTCTCGGGTGGAAATATTTCAAAGAAAACGCAGCCACCATTATTCCCATATATCTGTTGATCTATTTGCCGATCAATTGGGTTTTATCCTTAATTCCTTCCAATCCCGAGGAAAGTATTATTGCAAGCCTGAGGAAACAGTGGCATGTTTCTCAGACCTTGGAGATGTTGGTCGGCATTATCGCCGTCATGGCACTGATGAAAATCATTGAAGCGGCGGTTAATGGGCGGTCCATCGGGATAAAGGAAGCGATATCGGCAATTCTGCCCCGCTGGGGAGCGTCAATATGGACTGCCATTTGCCTGAGAGTAATTCTCATGCTGGGATTCCTCTTATTCATTATCCCCGGCGTCTTTTTATATATTTGTTTTTACTTCGCCATCCCGGCCGTGGCGCTGCGGAAAAAATCAGGCGGGGCGGCATTGCAGTATTCCCGACAATTGGTTCGCGGCCAGTGGTGTTATGTCTTTGTCACAATGCTGGTCATCGGAATTGCCAACTTTGTCGTCGCCATGTCGATCGGAGGACTCACCATGTTGCTGCCGGACATCCAGCTGCTTGACATCATAACCGATACGATAATCGACCTGACGGAAGCCCCGTTCCTGACCATGGCCATAATTTTATTTTTGAATCTGGACTATCGCGCCCATCCGGCAGCCCCACCGGAAACAAAAGATGCGCCGGCTCCGGCCGACACCCCGATGCTCGGAGCACAATAGCAGGGCAGCCACAGTTGCGGAATTCAATTTAAACGAGAAAATTTCAACTTAAATAAACAAGGGAAACATGCTGGCAAAAACCTATTCGGCGGCGGTATTGGGTATCGACGCCTATCTGATTGAAGTGGAAGTCAATGCCACCGGAGAAGGCGAATACAGCGCCGTGTCGATCGTGGGACTGCCCGACGCCGCGGTCAAGGAAAGCCGCGACCGGGTCCGGTCCGCCATCGTCAACGCCGGCTACAATCAGCCGTCCGGACTGATCGTCATCAATCTGGCCCCGGCCGACATCAAAAAGGAAGGCGCCGCCTACGATCTGCCGATCGCTCTGGGCATCCTCGCCGCCGACGGTCATCTCAACCGGGACATTCTGGCCACCACCGCAGTGATCGGCGAACTGGCGCTGGACGGTTCGGTGCGCCCGGTGCGCGGCGCGTTGCCGATCGCGCTGGAAATTGCCAAAAACCGCCGCCTCCGGGCGCTGCTGGCTCCGGAGGCCAACATCGAAGAAGCGGCGCTGGCCGCCGCCGGTAAGGTGCCGGTCTACCCGATCAACCATCTCTCCCAGGCGATCGACTTCTGCAAGGGCGTGGCGCTGCAACCCGTCGCCGCCACCATGGCCGGCTATCTCGCCGCCGCCCCGGACGACCCGCGACACCTCGATTTTGCCGACGTCAAAGGTCAGGTTATGGTCAAACGGGCGCTGGAAATCGCCGCCACCGGGGGACACAATACCCTGATGATCGGTCCGCCGGGCACCGGCAAAAGCATGCTGGCCATGCGGCTGCCCGGCATCCTGCCGGAAATGACGCTGGAAGAAACGCTGGAAACCAGCAAGATCCATAGCATCCTCGGGTTGCTGTCATCCGGCAAACCGTTACTGCGCACGCGACCGTTCCGGGCGCCGCACCATACCGTCAGCGACGCCGGACTGCTCGGCGGCGGCGTCAACCCCCTGCCCGGGGAAATCAGCATGGCCCATAACGGCGTATTGTTTCTCGACGAATTGCCGGAATTCAAGCGCAACGTGCTGGAGGTGTTGCGGCAACCGCTGGAAACCGGCAGCGTTACCGTATCGCGCGCCGCCGGAAGTTTCGTCTTCCCCGCCAATTTCATTCTGGTGGCAGCCATGAATCCGTGTCCCTGCGGTCATTACAACAATCCCAAGCACCCCTGTCGCTGCACCGCCGGCCAAATCAATCGCTATCGGGCCAAAATCTCCGGTCCGCTGCTCGACCGCATCGACATTCACGTGGAAGTGGCCCAGTTGAGCGAAAACGAACTGTTGGCCACCCCGAACGGCGAAACCAGTGCCGTCATCCGGCAACGGGTGGCGGCAGCCCGGCAACTTCAGGAACAACGCTTCGCCGGCCGGGGCATCCGCTGTAACGCCCAGATGGGACCGCAGGAACTACAGCAGTTTTGCGTGCTCGACCACGCCAACCGGACGTTGCTGCGGCACGCCATTCAGAGTTACAGTCTCAGCGCCCGCGCCTATGACCGCATTCTCCGGGTGGCGCGAACCATTGCCGATCTGAATCATGCCGAAACCATTGCCGAAGAACATCTGTTCGAAGCGATCAATTACCGCATCCTCGACCGCAATTACTGGTAAGCCATGAATCCGACTACCACTTTTTCCTTCACCCCGATCGGTTACGTGCATTGTCCGCAGAAATACCGTTATGAAGCGCCGCGCCAGGCGGTCTTCGCCGGCAACGCCGGTACCATCGAACTCCTGCCGCACCACAATTACGAAACCGCGCTGCGCGAGCTGGAAACTTTCGACCGGATCTGGGTGATTTTCGCCTTCCACCTCAATCGCAACTGGAAACCGACGGTCCGCCCCCCGGTGGCGGGAGAAAAAGAAAAAGTCGGGGTGTTCGCCTCGCGTTCGCCGCACCGCCCCAACCCGATCGGCATGAGCTGCGTGGAGCTGGACGGCATTTCCCGACTGACGCTCCATATCCGTAATTTCGACCTTCTCGACGGCACCCCGGTACTCGACCTCAAACCGTATATCGTCCGAGCCGACTGCTTTCCCGACGCCGCCACCGGCTGGCTGCCGGAACGGCTGCCGCAGGAATGGCGACTGCAATTCACCCCGACCGCCGTCGCCCAGATGTCCTTCATTCGGGATAATTCCGGGCTGGATCTGGAAAATTTTGCCATAGTGCAGTTACGCAATTCGCCGCTGCACAAATCGCGCAAACGGGTGACCGCCAACGCCGACGGGACTTATATGATCGCCTGCCGTACCTGGCGGATTTGCTTCCGCCCCGATCCGGATACGCTTCAGGTTCGGGTGCTACGGATCGAATCGAGTTACCCCGGGGAAGAACTGGCCCCGGAACGCCCGGATGTCTACGGCGACAAAGACGTCCACCGCGCCTTTCTCACCCGCTTCGAAACCGCGGCGGCGGTGGAAGAAAAGACTCATGACTTCGGTTCCGGCGCATAGCGTTGCCGCAGCCGGGCCGTTCGCCAGGTCCAGGACTGCCACGGCAGCGGACAAGTCAGTTGCGGCTC
>JAQUZV010000301.1 GCA_028691155.1 Victivallales bacterium | reverse complement strand
CTTCAGCCACCGACGACATCATGACACTGACGGAAGGACAATGCCCGTTAACCAGCTCGCCGGAAAAAACCCGGACATGGCATGAATTCCCCGCCCGGTACACTTTCAGTTGAAACCCGCCGGGGGCCAGCAGAATCCGGCCCGGCACAATTTCATCGCCGTCCTCCGCCTCCCGCACCTCCATCCGGCACAGCCCGTTCAAGCGGTCGGCGAACATGCGGGTAAATCCCGGCGGCATATGCTGCACCATCACCACCCCCGGCATCCCGGCGGGAAACCGGGTCACCACCTCTTTGATCGCCTCCGTCCCTCCGGTCGACGCGCCGATGGCAATTATCAGTTCTTTGACATGATCGGCGGGCACGCCATTCCGAACCGGTTCCCGGTTCACCTTGAAATGGGAGACATCCACCGTCGAAGCCAGTTTCACCTTGGTCCGCAGCTCCATCAGCATGGCCCCCGCCGCCCCGGGCGACGCTTCACCGGGTTTGATGACATAATCCACCGCTCCGGCCTGGCGGATTGCCGCGATCATCTCCTCCGGCTCCGAGGTAAACGAACTGACCACCACCACCGGCAGCGGATAGCACGGCATCAGTTTCTTCAAAAATTCCAATCCGTTCATCCGGGGCATCTCCAGATCCAGGGTAATAACATCCGGCAGATGCTGAGCAATCATATCCCGGGCATAATATGGGTCGGAAGCGGTCGCCACCACCTCGATCCCGGCATCCTGGGTCAAGCCCCGGGCAATAAAGTTCCTGCTGACGGCCATATCGTCCACCACCAGCACCCGAACTTTTTTCTTTTCCATATCTCCTCCCTTAACTGTTGCCTGCTCAAATCCAACGGCCATTACCCCGCCGCCACCCGCCGATATACCGCCGGTCGAACATACTCCCAGGCCGCGTTATTGCGTCCGATCGACTCCGAATGTCCGATAAACAGATATCCGCCCGGAACGGTAAACCCGGCAAACCGGCGCACCAGCGCATCTCGGGTCGGTTTATCGAAATAGATCATCACGTTACGACAAAAAATCACGTCGAACGGCTGCCGGAACGGAAAAATTTCGCGCATCAGATTGAAACGACGAAAAACAATCTCATTGCGCACCGCCTCCGCCACCTGGTAGGAACCGTCACCGTTTTTACGAAAATAGCGCAACAACAGATAACGCGGCAATTCCCGCAGCCGATCCGCCGAATAAACCCCTTGAATCGCCCGGGACAAAGCATCGGAAGAAATATCGGTAGCCAACAGCCCGGCCGTCCAATTGCGGTAACTATCGCCGAAATATTCCATCATCAGCATCATCAAGGTATAAGCTTCGTCCCCGAAAGAACAGCCGGCGCACCAGATCCGCAGATCGTTTTCACCCCGTTCCCGCTTATGCTGAACAATTTCCGGCAATACCTCCCGGGAAAAATAATCGAAGTGGCCGTTTTCCCGCCAGAAATAGGTATGATTGGTGGCAATCCGGTCGATAAGTTCCGTCAGTGACTGATGTGACCGATCCCGCTCCACGATATCGAGGTATTCGTCAAAGGAATCACAACCCATCCGGTGCAGCACCTTGCTCAGACGTCCCTGAACCAACGTCTTCTTCCCTTCCGTCAGATTGATTCCGGCACGCTCGTAGATCAATTTGCTGATCCGCCGGAACTGTCGATCCGTTATTTCCATACCTTTCCCCTCAAAACAGCCGCCGGATCCGGAACGGAATCAAACTTTCCCCCGACTCAGCAAACTGCTGGTATCGATAATCAAGCTCACTTCCCCGTTGCCCAGTACCGTGCAACCGGAAATACCGTTCGGCGTGCCCAAATAACCGGAAAGACCTTTGATGACAATCTCCTGCTGCCCGACGATTTCATCGACCAGCAAGGCCGCCTTCTCGCCATCGGCCTCGACGATGACCAGAACCCCCTGGTCTATTTCCTTAATATCGGTCGTTCGGTTAAAACATTTATAGAGCCGCATCACCGGAATCTGTTCTTCGCGCACGGCAACGCACTCATTGCCGTCGGGCAATGTGGTCACCATATCGCGGCCACACCGCAACGACTCCTTGATGGAAAGCAAGGGAATGGTAAACAACCCGGTGCCGATCTTGACCAACATACCGTCGATAATCGCCAAAGTGAGGGGAATACGCAGGGAAATGGTCGTGCCCTGTCCGGGATTGCTGCGAATCCTGATCCGGCCGTTGAGTTTTTCGATATTCTTTTTGACCACATCCATTCCAACGCCCCGACCGGAAATATCGGTCACCTTTTCGGCCGTGGAAAACCCCGGTTCGAAAATCAACTGAAAAACCTCATCATCAGTAAGATCCGTTCCGTCTCCGGCGATCATCCCGGTGGCAATCCCCTTGGCAATAATCTTTTCCCGGTCGAGACCGCGTCCGTCATCGCTGATGGAAATCCAGACTTCGCCGCCGTCGTGCCAGGCTTCCAGGGTCACCAGTCCGGCTTCCGGTTTTCCGGCCGCCAGCCGCTCCGCCGCCGCTTCGATGCCATGATCGACCGAATTGCGGATGATATGAACAATCGGATCGTTGATCTGTTCGATCACGTTCTTATCCACTTCGGTTTCTTCCCCGACAATCTTCATATTGACGGCCTTTCCGGATTTGCGCGACAAGTCGTGAATCAACCGGATCATCTTCTTGAAAGTAGCGTCCAGCGACACCATACGGACCGACATCGCCACATCCTGCAATTCGGACGAAACCCGCTGCAAGTGGTGAATCTTGTGCTCCAGATCGTTGTCATTGTCCAACACCACGTTGAGTTCGCGGAAAACCATGGACTCGGCGATCACCAGTTCCCCGACCAGATTGATAAGCTTGTCGAGCCGCTTCAGATCCACCCGAATGGTCTGGGCGATTTCCTTGCTCTGAACCACATTGCGCCGTTCTTCCGCTCCGTCGGCATCCGCATTTTTATGCTCCTCGGAAGCAGATTTCCACTCCGGAGCCGCCGTTGACGCCGCCTCGCTGCCGACGGCGTTCCGGGGGGATTCTTTCCCGGCACATGCGGTCTCGTCCACGCCGGAACCATCGGGCTCCGGCACCGGCGTCGTCTTTGCCGCCGGCTCGGTCAGTTCCTCCCTGACGGCAGCCGGAACCACAGCGGCAAGATCAGGCAACGGTACC
>JAQUZV010000300.1 GCA_028691155.1 Victivallales bacterium | reverse complement strand
GTTCGAAGCGTTCAATGGTGTGCGAATAGAACAACTGCCAGTCATCACATAAGGCACTGCTCCCGGACCGCGTCCGGTTTTTCTGACAGTCTCCCAGGCACAGCGGCAGAACCCGACAGTGGCGGCAACGGTCGGAACACGGCTCCTTGAGCCGGCCCCAATCCCGGTAACGCGGCAAGGCCCGCAACGTGGCCAGGTCGACGGAAATGATGTTGCCGAGCCGGAATTCCGGACGAACGTAAAAATCACACGGGTAGACGTCGCCGTTGTGTTCTATCACCAGATAATTACAGCAGTTGCCGCTCATGGCGCAAAGCGTCGGAACTCCCGTCAGCAGTCGTGATACAATCGAGTCGAAAAGTCGAATGGAAACCGTCCTGACGTCGTGGGCATACCATTCGTCGAAAAGCCGGCACAGAAACTCCCCCCATTGTCCGGGTTGCAATGCGAACGGACGGCGCTTGCCGCCGTGATCGAATTCAATGCATTCGATATACTGGTGAAAACGAATGCCGAGATCGTTCAAATAATGATAGACTTCGAGCGGGCGGTCGTAATTGGCGGCCGAAACCAGGGTCAAGGCGTTGCATTTCACCCGATGGCGTTGCAGTATCGCCAGTCCGCGCCTTACTGCGGCATGACTGCCGTGTCCCTCGGTATCACGGCGAAACCGATTGTGCCTGTCCGCCGGCCCGTCGATGCTGATGCCGACCAGAAACCGGTTGCGGTGCAGAAATTCACCCCAGGCGTCGTCCAGCAGCGTTCCGTTGGTCTGCAGCACGTTGGCGACGGTTCCACCGCGGTAATATTGCCGTTGCAGTTGGAGCGCGGTACGGAAGAATTCCCTTCCCATCAGCGTCGGTTCGCCACCCTGCCAGCCGAAGGTATACTCCTCCATCGGTATGGATAAATAGGCGTGAACAACGGCCTTCAGGGTGTTTCGGTCCATGCGGTGCGTTCCGGTTCCGAACAGCGCTTCTTTCGGCAGATAGAAGCAATAACGGCAGCGCAGATTGCAATCATACGATGCCGGTTTCAGCAACAGGGTAAACGGTTCGTTCATTACAATTTCTCCGGGCGCGTAATTGTCTTCATTTCCGGTTCTTATTTTTTAAAAGATTTCGTGCTGCGCACGACCAGCGTGCCGCCGCTGGACCACGTCCGGCAACGTGCCGGAGCGTTGCGGCTGCGGTTACGACCAGGCGACGTCTGATCCTGATTCCTGACCTTATATCCGTCGGTATCGTAAAAAACATGAAAGCATTGCTTCGCGCGCTTCCATATTTTTTTACTTCGTTATTTTCGTTATTTTTAAAAGATTTCGTGCTGCGCACGACCAGCGTGCCGCCGCTGGACCGCGTCCGGCAACGTGCCGGAGCGTTATGGCTGTGGTTGCGCTCCTCCGATATTAAAAGTATTCCTCTAAAATCGTCGCATCTGCGACGATTTTCTGCCGACCATCGTCTTGCCCGCCGGGGTTTCCTCCCCGGCGGGCAAGACGATAATTCCGCGCCGGGCCGTGCCCGGACGTGGCGCAGCGGCGGCACGCTGCCCGTCCGCTAAAGCGGACGGAATCTTCTCCTCCTATTTTACGGTCGCCGGGCCATATCCTGCCCAGGGCAGGGACGCGCGCGGAATGCAGCCGGTATGGAGTACATTGCCGGAGACGTAACCTTCCGGGCGGTGGCGCAGTTCCGTCATCAACTGGTGGCGCCGGAATGCCGTCCGTTCCGGTTGTTCGGGGGCCAGGTTGTGCAATTCGTTCGGGTCGACGGTCAGATCGAACAACAACTCGCGACCGCTTTGGCTGAACCAGCAGTATTTTTCATTGCCGTCGGTCAGCCAGTGATTCGAGAGCAGGCCGTTGGGATGTTCGCCATGAAGGTAGTCGCGCCGGAACTTTCGGGAGAATAGACTCTGGCCGTCGAGTCCGGGGGGGATTTCGACGCCGCAAAGGGCGCAAATCGTGGGGTAGATATCACGCAGTTCGGCCAGGCGATTGTCGGTAATCATCTGGCGATTCTGACGTTGCGACTGCGGCAGCCGGAACAGCAGCGGGATGGCGGTACAGCCTTCAAACGGCATGGATTTGCGGACCAGACGGTGGTCATACAGCATGTCGCCGTGGTCCGAAACCAGCAGGATCAGTGCTTCGTCCCACAACCCGAGATCGCCGAGGGCGATGAACAGCCGGTTCAACTCGAAATCGATTTGGGTGACCAGGGCGCAATAGGCACGTCGGGCGCGGTCGCGGAAATGCGGTTCCAGCGGGACCGGGTTTTCCGGATTGGGGGAATTGAACATAAAATCGCACCAGTCGCCGTTGTATGGTTCTGGCAGCGGCCGATGTTCATACATGTCCCAATATGACGGCGGCGGATCGAGCGGCGTATGCGGGCGGTGATATGAGACTTTCAGAAAAAAAGGTTTGGTCGGATCGCGTCGCCGCAGGAATTCGATGCTTTTGGAGGTGACCCAACTGGTGGGGTGCAGTCGCTCATCCCACGGGCAACAGCGCGTGGCGTAACCGTTACAGCCGGGGCCGTCGTCGCTGATATCGGCTTCCGGACCCAGGACACGGCGGAGTTCCGGCAGGTAATCGTCGTATTCGAGCGGATCGCGGTATTTTCGCCGCTTGTCGTGCAGAAAACCGTCGTGAAGAACCACATTATGATATCCCATCAGGTTCCACGTGCATTTTGCCAACGCATTGGGTATGATACCCGGCCCGGGCCAGAACGGCGGGAAGCGTGTCCCGGTAATGCCATTCCGGTTCGGAATCGTATCCGGTAAAGCCGTGGTTTTCGTGACGCAGTCCGGTCATCAGCGAGGCGCGGGCGGCAATACAGGTGGGGCAGGCGGAATAGGCCCGGGTAAAATTGACGCCTTCCCGGGCCAACTGATCCAGATGCGGCGTATGGGCAAAATCGGGACGGTTGATGCCGAGGGCGTCGCGCCGCATTTGGTCGACGACGATCATAACCACATTCGGATGTTCTTTCATGACCGGAATACTCCTGTTGACCGTAAATTCTGAAAAGTTAGAGCCAATTTCAAAAGGATTGGTTCAGCCTTGTTGATCACTCATTTTTGCGTACGTCAAAACCATTTCGGCGCACCAATTCCGACTTTTTTCACAAAAAAACCGCGAAAAATCAAATTTCAGGGCGC
>JAQUZV010000022.1 GCA_028691155.1 Victivallales bacterium | reverse complement strand
CATCGGCAATCCGCCGTTGGGGCATTCGGGCGAGGAGTCCATCCGCGAGTGGTTTCTCCAGTCCGAAACCGCCAAAGTTCTGAAGCGGAATTTTACTCCGGCGCAGTGCGCCGACATCGGGCGTTACGAGGGTAACGCCCAGGGGTTCCGGGTGTTGGCCCGGCTGCAGATGCCGGACAATCCGGGCGGCATGCAGTTGACCTGCGCCACGTTGGGGGCGTTTGTCAAATACCCGGTTGAAGCAACGGTGCCGTCAATGTCGGACCGCCCGCCATGTTTTGCCAAAAAATTCAATTTCTTCCAGCATGACAAGGCGTTGTTTGCGGCGGTGGCGGCGGAAACCGGGTTATTGGCACTGAGTTCTTCGCCGGCAATTTGGGTGCGGCATCCGCTGGCGTTTCTGGTAGAAGCCGCCGATGACATCTGCTATACCATTATCGATTTCGAGGATGGACACCGTCTCGGTATCATTTCCTATCCGGAACTGGAAGCGGCATTTCTGGCTGTTATCGGGGCGGAGCGGGCGGCGTATTGCCGCGATCGGGCCGCCGACATGCGTGAAAACCAGCGCAAGGCCGAGTTTCTCCGCGCCATGGCGCTGAATGCGTTGGTCCAACAGTTGGTGGCGCAATTTGTAGCGCGGGAAGAGGATATTTTACGTGGTGATTTCACGGCGGCCCTGACGAAGACAATTCCCGCGGCGGCGGCGTTGCAGGCGATTCAGGAGCGCAGTTTTGCCGATATTTACACCTATCGCCGGGCGGTGGAGATCGAAGTGGCCGGTTATGAACTGGCGGCGGGGTTGCTGGACGTATTTGTCCGCAGCGTCAATGATGTGGCGGAGAATGGCATGGCCGGCGCGTCCGGTTATCACCGGAAAATCTGTCTGTTGCTGCCGGAAAAATTTCGGCCGGACTGGGACCCGTCCTGGCGCGGCGACGCCTATCTGCGCTTGCTGAACGTACTCGATTTTATTTGCGGCATGACCGATTCTTATGCCGTCAATCTCTATAAGAAGATCAAGGGTATTTCGTTGCCCGGTCAATAACAGCTGGAGGAAGTTGTCATGCCGGAACTGCCGGAGGTGGAAACCGTAAAACGTGCCTTGGAGGCGCGTCTGCCCGGACATGAGTTCGTCCGGATTGAAACGTTCGTCCCGGCGTTGCGCTACCGTCTCGAACCGTTGCACGATGCCGCGTTGCTGCACGATACAATCATCTCGGTGCGCCGTCGCGCCCGTTATCTGATCATCGAACTGGCCGGGTGCCGGGCTTTGGTGCTGCATCTGGGGATGACCGGGACGGTTCGCATTGTCCCGGCGGAAACGCCGCGTCTGAAGCATGAACATGTGGTTTTTTACCTGGAAAACGGCGATACTTTCCGTTTTGACGATCCGCGCCGTTTCGGTTTTATTCAACCCTGCCGCCTGGAGGCGCCCGGTGCCGAACCGGCCTTATTGGCCGGACTGGGCCCCGAACCGCTGTCCACCGCCTTTACGCCGGAATATCTGGCGAAGGCTTTTGCCGGACGCCGAACCAGGGTCAAAACCGCATTGATGGACAATGCCATTGTCGTCGGCATCGGCAATATTTATGCCAATGAAAGTCTATTTCTGAGCGGAATCAATCCGTTGACTCCGGCCGGCCGGATTACCCTGGAGCAATGCCGGTTGCTGGTGGATAATGTTCGCGATACCTTGCAGCGTGCCATTACTGCCGGGGGCACCACCATTTCCGACTTCAAAGGCGTGGACGGATCGGAAGGTAAATTTGTGCAGCAACTGCATATTTACGGCAAGGACGGCGAACCGTGTCCGCATTGCGGCACGCCGATCCGGCGGGTGGTGATCGGCGGCCGCGGTTCCTTTTACTGTTCCAAATGTCAAAAGGCCGACCGGGAATAAGCGCTTCCCGACCGGCCCGGGCAACGGCAATGGCCGTTGGGGTTATTGGGGCTGGTGGCGAACCACGTAGTTGAGCATTTTTACCGTCGATTCGATGGCGGCGACCAACTGGTCGCAGTCGATCCCGATCGTCACCAGCGGTCTGGACGCATCGGTTTCCCAGGTGATGGTGGTCTCCACCAGGGCATCGGTCTTGCCGCCGGGCGGGATCCGGACTTCGTAATCCAGCAGTTTGGGGGTTTTGTAGCCCAGCTCTTTCATGATTTTTCGGGAGGCCTTGACAAAGGCGTCGTAACCGCCGTCGCCGCAGGATTCTCCCACATAATCTCCGCCGTTGATTTCCAGCGTCACTTTGGCCGAAGGCTCTTCGCCGCGATTGTTGACGATGCGATAGTCTTTGACCCGTACCATCATGTCGCCGGGAGCCCGGACAATGTCGGCAATGATAAACGGCAGATCTTCCGGGGTGATATTCTTTTTCTTGTCGCCCAGCCGGATCACCTCCTGCAACACCCGGTCACGCAATTTCGGTTCCAGTTCCAGGCCCATTTCTTCCAGATTCTTATCGATCGAGGCTTTGCCGCTGAGTTTTCCCAGCGCATAGCGGCGCTTGCGGCTGAAACGTTCCGGCAGCAACGGATTGGCATAAAGATCGCCTTTTTTGTCGCCGTCGGCATGGACCCCGCAGGTTTGGGTGAAAACGTCGTTGCCGATGATCGGGGCATTGGCCGCCACCCGTTTGCCGGACAGCATCTGCACGGTTCGTGAGACGTGCTCGAACTGGTTCTCCCGGGCCCGCACTTTCCGGTCGCTCATATCGTTGATGGCGGCGACGATCTCGAATAAGTTCTGGTTGCCGGCACGTTCTCCCAGGCCGTTGACCGTGGTATGGATGCCGTTGGCGCCGGCCAATACCGCCGCCAGAGAGTTGGCCGTAACCAGACCATAGTCGTTATGACCGTGGAAATCGAACCGGAGCGTGGGAAAGGCATGACGCATCCATTGAAAATAACGGGTGGTGGTATCCGGATTGAGGATGCCCAGCGTATCCGGCAACATGATCCGCTGTACCGGGTATTGCTGCAATTCCTGAACGAGGGACAGGATGTAGGGGAGACTGTCCTTCATGCCGTTGGACCAGTCTTCCAGATAGACATTGACTTTCAGTCCCCGGCCGACCGCATAGGTGATTTCCGCGCCGACCTGGGCAAAATGTTCTTCCGGGCTTTTGTTCAACTGAACCCGGCAATGCCGTTCCGAACCCTTGCACAGCAGATTGATGACTTTGCCGCCGGCGGCCGTAATCCAGTCCACCGAGCGATGGTTGTCGACAAAACCCAGGATTTCAATCCGGTTGCCGTATCCCTTTTTTTCCGCCCAGGAGGTGATTCTGCCGACGCCCTCCTGCTCTCCGGCGGAAACGCGGGCGGAGGCGATTTCCAGGCGGTCCACGTGCAGCTTTTCCAGCAGCAGTGCGGCCAACTGCATCTTTTCATTCGGCGTATAGGCGACGCCGGGGGTCTGTTCCCCGTCGCGCAGTGTGGTATCCATTATTTCGACAAATCTGTCGACTTTGTTCATATTACAATCGTCCATGTTCAATTTTCCCGAGCCAGTGATTTTAATTACGGAAACAGCGAGGTATGGCGAGATTGCAGAATTCAGCGCACAGAAATCCCGGAGCTCTCAACTGCAACCCTGAAAGCCCCGTGAATAATGCCCATCGTAATGATTGTGGCATGCAAATGATATATGTAACGAAACCAGCTCATAAACTCAGTGGTCTTTTCATTTCCGTAAAATATTATTTAATATAGAGGACAAATAACGGCAATACAAGACTTTCGGCCGTAAAAGCCGAAAAAATCCCTCGGCGGGGGCAATCGTACCGCCTTTCTTCCGGGACTGCTCCTGAGGCATCGGAGGAAAACATCCTCCCTCTCCGGATTATCCGGCAAGGTATTTTTCCCCCCGGTTCGGGGTTATGGGTTGTCGGCACTGTTGGGGTCGAGCACGACCACCGATTTACCCAACATCAGAGTACTTTGAATCTCTTCCGGAATCTCCGGTACCACTTCCAGAGGATAATTGGCGTCGATCTTGGCCCGCAAATTACCGGCGTCATCGATTCTCCAGTCCAGCTTGATTCGACCGTAGGCGGTCGGCAGTGCCACCTTGGCGGCCTTGACGGCGCTGACGGCCGGATGAAAATAGATGGTGGAAAACCCCGGTTTGGCCAGCCGGATGCCGGCCAGTTCCTGAATCAGATAGGAACTGCAGGGAACGGTGCGGTCCAGCGCCGCTCCCGGCGTGATCGGTTTGTCTCCGGCAATGCTCCGGTGGCAGAAGCGCAGGTAGTCCAGTGCCAACTGCGAACGACCGTAGGCATACAGCGTATCGAGCACGAACATCTGACAGATGATGCCGACCCGATCCGGCGCCAGTTCGGCGAACGGTTCCTCGTGGCCGAAGAAATGTTCCAGAATGGTATCGGCCTGTTCCGGCAGAGCAATCCCGGAATAAAGCGCGGCAATATTGGAAAACAGTGAACAGCGATCCGATGGTTTGCCGTCGGCATAACAGTCGGCATAGAGCCCGGTTTCCTGATTGTAGGTAAGTTTTCGGACCTTGGCCGCAATTCTGGCCGCCTGGTAACGGGTGTCTTCGGCCTTGGGCTGATCGCCCAGATGGTGATAGAGTTCGGCGGTGGAAAACAGCGCCCGGCAATAGAGCGCATTCAGGGCGGTAACCATGCCGCGCTTGTCGATTTGTTCCTTGCGGAAGAAGGAAATATTTTTCCAGGGTTCGAATTCCTCGAGCAGACTGCTGTCCGGCGCGGCATTTTTCTCGATGAAACGATTGAGCCGTTCGATATAGGGCATGATCTTTTCGATGAACTTGCGGTCGCCGCTGAATTTGAAATATTCCTGAATCCACAACGGAAACATCAGCATCTGATCGATGTCGTTTTGGGTGACGACACCGAAGGGCGAAGTCGGCAGGGATCCGTCTTCATACTGGGACAGCGCATATTCACGCAATGCCTTGCGGGCCAGATTGTAATCGCTGAACAGGTAATACGAATTGCGCGACATGATACAGGTGTCGCCCAGATATTGCGCTTTGCGGTGAAACGGCGTCCCGATGAAATAACTCTTGGCCGCCAGCAGCGAAAGGTAACGACTGATATCCCAGATATTGTTCAGTTCTTCATCGGAACAGTTGAAGAACGAGTCCTTGCGGTAGTTCTTCGAATAATCGACGACGAACAGTCCCTTGACCGTGACCTTGTCCACACAACGGCGGGTGGCAATCATGATATACCGGAAACAGCACGGTTCATATTTCATCCAGTTGACATCGCCGCCGCGCAGATACAGCGTATCCACGCTGCGGGCCTGATGGTTGTTGACCGGCAGTTTCAGGTTGTTCAGCGTTTCTCCGTAACAGATGTCGACCACGTCTCCCATCTGAGCCCGGAAAGAGATACCGGGGAAACCGTAACGCAGATGGCCCATGTCGAAAACGGCGTATTCACAATAACCGAGCGCGGTTTCTCCTCCGATCTGCTGTACGGTCGGTTGGGGGAGAATAGTGCAGCTGTCGAGATAGGCCTGGGCATCGCTGATCATGGCGCTGTCATTGCGGCAGACCCCGCAAAAAGCACGATCTTCGTTCAGTGCGGCGGTGATTTCCGCAAAGGGTTTGCGCAACGGGCCGTAAACACGCCAGCCGTCCGCGGCGGCGATGTCGGCGGTTTCGTGAAAATGCATGGCTCCTTTCCGGACGCCGGTAAAAGATAGCAACGCCCCCATTCCGGCCGGGCGAACCTCCTGCACCACGATGATTTCGTTCCAACCGGCCTGAAAATCGATCGTGAAAACGGCGGCATTGGCCTCCCTCGTCGCTTCAAAGCGGCAGAGCTGCCGGCCGTTGACCAAAACCCGGCTGGGGTCGTCACTGTACAGTTTGGCTTCCAGTCGGCACTCGGCTTCGGTGTGGAGGTGGGCGCGGGCCGCATAGGTGCCGCCACCGGCGATGACGTCTTCAAAATGAACCTGAACCAGCATCGCCATCGGATTGATGGCGCCGCGGGATCTCATGTTCCACGGTTGCGTCAGTTCTTCGAATTCGGGGGCGTCGAACGGCAAGGCTTCGAGACGGCAGGGAAATTCGTCTACCGGAACGGAGTGTTCGCAGAACGACCAGCCGTGGTCGAAATAATTGTCGGCCCGCCAGCCGCGGGGATAATGGTTCAAATCGCATATTTCCACGAATTCCAGAAATTTGCCCCGGCGCGGCCGGGCCTGCTGATAGCATTGACCGGGGAATATTTTCCAGTCCGCCCCGGAGGCCGCCGCCGGTTCTCCGTTGATATTGAGCTGGCACCAGAGCCCTGGTGCTTTGCGATGATCGCAATAGGTGTCGAAATTGGTGTGATGGGCGACAATGGCAATGACATTTACTCCGGTAACCATATAGAACGACAAATTGTAATAGTCGGCGTAAGCAATGCCTTGCGGTGCCGGAGACGGGCCGCTGCCGACAAAGCGCCCGTTGACGAAGAGTTGGTAGGAGTGGTTGGCGCTGATCCAGAAATCGGCGTCGACACTGCTTTGGTTCAGGGTAAAACATTTACGGGCGAAAAGATAACTGTCTTCCAGATCGAGCAGCGAACTGTCCCAAATCCATTTGGCGGTGATATTTTCCGGTAAAGCTGTGTTTCCCATATGCCGCACCCTTTGCTTTTATAGAGTAAGAATAACACGAAAGCGCTGGGAAAGCAAATTATTTGACGCATTCCGGTCATATTTTGCCGATTTATTGCCGGATCGTGGTTTATTTCGTTTCCGCGTCGACGGCCACGATGCCACCGTCTCGGACGGGGACAAAGAAAAACCCCGAAACGACCATTTCGCTTCGGGGCCAAACAATATGGAAAAATCTCAATCCTACCGTATTTGCGCGCCGTGAAGCTCGCCGCGGCGATTTTTGGCGTAAGCTTCGGGCGTGTGGCTGGCATCGGCCGGGCGTTCTTCCCCGTAGCTGATGGTTTTGATGCGGTTTTCCGCCACGCCGAGACCGGTCAAATACTGTTTGATCGCCAGCGCCCGACGTTCGCCGAGGGCGCGATTGTATTCCGCACTGCCGCGTTCGTCGCAGTTGCCTTCGACCACCAGGCCGACGGAGGTGTTTTTATTCAGGTAATCGGCGGTCTGTTCCAGTTTGGGGCGTTCGCTGGCGGCGATGCTTTCCTGATCATAAGCAAAATAAATGGTCGGGAAATCCAGTCCGGGAATCAACGGCCAGTCGCCGGGGCCGCCGGCAAAACTTTCCCCGCCGCCGTCCTGAAGCGGCGTCGGAGAGAGCTGTTCCGTCTGGCCACTGAATTGGTTGAGGTCGGCGGTATTGCCGCCGGGGCCGCCGGAAATGGGACCGGAAGTGAAATTTCCGGGATTGGCTTCGGGGCCGGGAACCACACCGGGAATGGATGGGTCAATGTCTTCGGAGGACTTGAACCAACTGCACCCGGATGAAAAAGTTAAAAGCCCGGCTACCACGCCAAAAAGAATAAATTTGCTCACATTCATCGAATGCACCTTTTATAATTGTTTTTGAGGTTTTTTCCAATTGTTTGGTCATTGACATGTAAAATAATTAACGCTATATTAAAGCTCTTTCTAGTACTATAATTGAAAAAAGCAAAAAAAAAAATCGGATTGCGTGGTTTTTATGAAAATCGATTGGAAAAATTTGGGCTTCCGTTATATGCCGGTAAAGTCCAACATCCGCTACCGGTACCGTGAGGGAAAGTGGGATCAGGGTTCCATCTATAATTCAGACCGCATCGAGCTCTCCATCGCCTCCAATTGTCTGCACTACGGCCAAGCGGCGTTCGAAGGCATGAAGGCCTTTCGTTGCAAGGACGGGCAGGTGCGGCTCTTTCGACCGGAGGAGAATGCCCGCCGGATGAACCGGACCAGCGCTCATCTGCTCGGTCCGGAAATTCCCGAGGAGCTTTTCATCGATGCGGTAAGACGCGTGGTCAGAGAGAATATCGAATATGTGCCGCCCTACGGCACCGGCGGGGCGCTGTATATCCGTCCGCTGTTGATCGGAACGACGCCCCAGATCGGCATTTCGTCGGCGCTCGATTATGAATTCATTATTCTGGTGGTCCCGGTCGGTCCCTATTACAAAGGCGGCTTCACGCCGGTGGACGCCCAGATCAGCATGTGTTGGGATCGTGCGGCCCCGCACGGCACCGGTCATATCAAGGTGGCCGGAAATTATGCCGCCAGTCTGAAGCCGACTCAGGAGGCCAAGGATAAAGGATGCAGTGTCGCCTTGTTCCTGGATCCGAGCACGCATACCTATATCGAGGAATTCGGCACCAGTAATTTTATCGGCGTCAAGCGCGACGGCAGCTATGTCACTCCGGAATCGCCGTCGATTCTGGACAGCGTTACCAACAAGTCGTTGCTGCAACTGGCCAAGGATCTCGGTATGAAGGCCGAACGCCGCCGCATCCACAAGGATGAGCTGGCCGACTTCGCCGAAGTCGGCGCCTGCGGTACCGCCGTGGTTATTACTCCGGTCGGCCGGATCTTTATGGGCGATCAGGTCTTTACCTACGGCGACACCATGGGGCCGGTGTTGCGGCAGTTGTACGATCATATGACCGGGCTTCAGTGCGGGGAATGTCCGGACGTCCATAACTGGATGTTGCCGCTGGAAGTCTGAGTCCCTCCGACCGCGGAGGATGCCAACCGGAACGAGACGCGTCGATATGCGGCTCGGTTCCGGTTTTTTTATGTCCGTCGATCGGGGTTATGAAGCGGAAGCGACCGGGAGGAGAGGGCTCGACGTGGTTACGATCCGCCGGTTCACCGCCGGGCGGCGCGTTTGGCGTCGTGGCGACGGATACGTTCCGCTTTGGCGGTGGCGGCCTGTTGCAGCGAACGGTCGGCCGGATTGATACCGGATTGTTCGGCATAAATCTCCCAGAAGAAGCGGATATCGGTTTCGGAAACGTATCGGGCGGCGGAAAAGTGCAGTTGCGCCAGATCTTTGATCCGCCACCGCCGGGCCAGTTTGGGTTGGAAAATCATCCGTTGCAGATCGATCAGGTAGACGTTGTCGTCTTCGTCCGGTTTGACGAAAAAATGCACCAGGTAAAAGTCCTGATGGGCGATGCCGGCGGCATGCATGCGGCCGGCCAGACGGGCGATGCGGCCGATCAGCCGTAACCGTCGTTCGGAGTCTTTTTCCGGGTCGAATCCGGCGAAAAGTTCGGAGGCGCGAACATAATCGGTAATGCCCAGCGTCAGGTTGCAGCTGCGGCCGTCCGCGAACCGGGCGGCGGCCATTGGGGTCATGGTGTTCATGCCCAGCTCCAGGAACCGGTGGAGCGCGTTCCATTCATGAATGGCGTCGAAATTATATGGTTTCAGGGTCAGCATGTTTTTCAGTTTTTCCCGCCAGGGAATGGGGAGGTAGCGTTTGATGTAGCATTCCAGGCGGCTGCCGTCCTGATTCTGGAGGAAACAGCGGCTGGTGCCGCGTTCCCGAACGACGTTTTTCACGCCGGTGCCGGCAATCTCCCACAGCGCGTCGGCGGTGGTGATCCGGTTGTCGGTCAACAGCGCGGCGAAGTCTTCATTGACCAGCAGGCGCCCGTGGTCCCGACTTTGACTGCGAATGATCATGGGGATCTCCTTATCCGGAAAAAAAGTTGTTCCAGCATGTCGGCATGGCGGTCCCAGGTATAATCGACGGCGGCGGTATGAATCTCCGTCGCCATATGCTGTCTGGCGGCGGCTGTCCGCGTCAGAAAGTCCGCCAGGGCGCTTTGGATGGCGGTACCGTCTTCCGGCCGGTCGACGACATAGCCGCTGACGCCAGGGGTCACCAGTTCGGCCGACCCGTTCAGCCGAGTGGTCAGCACCGGCAGACCGCAGGCGGCCGCTTCGAGGCAGACATTGGCAAACGGTTCATAGGCGGCGGGATAGTAAAAGAGGTCCGCCGCGGCATAGTAGCGGCGCATGGCCGCGGCCTTGCCGACAAAACGAATGGCGATTCCGGCGTTTTCCGCCAGACGGCGGTAAGGGGCGGGATGATCGCCGCCGACTACGGCCAGCAACAGTTGTTTTTTTTGCTCGTCCTCCAGCCTTGCCGCCGCCCGGATGGCCAGATCGAGCCGTTTGGTGCGGAAGTTGGCGGCGGCGAACAGCAGCACCTGCTGTTCTTCCGGCCAGTCCAGTTCCCGGCGCAACGCGCTTTTCTCCTCCGGCGCGGCCGGGAAAAACACACGATGGTCGACGCCGTTGGGAATCCGGGTGATGCGCCCGGCGGGGAAATGGTAATCGGCCATTACCTGTTGTCGTACCAGTTCGGAGTTGACGACCACTTCGCGAATGTGATCCGCATCGAACATGGCTTTTTCCAGTTTCAGGATCGACCGGTGCCGCGGCAGCAGTTGCAGCGGGCGCGGATAATTGCGCGGCAGCCATTCGAGGTGCAGCTGTTCGGTGACCCGGAAAACGTCGGCCGGATAGGTGCGGCACATGGTGTAAACGATGTCGAAGTAGTGGCGGCGTTGCTCCAGCAACGGCTGGACATTGCGGTGAAAACGGGTTGTGCCGCTGGACGCCAGGCCGGTTTTGGGTACTTTGATCCATTCGATGCCGACGGCGGTGTCCGGATCGATGTTCTCGCCGAAAAAGGTGATGCGGTGGCCGCGACGGAGAAATTCGCGCAGAAAATTGGCGGCGACTTTTTCCGCCCCGCCGTTGGCCGGAATGATACTGCGTCGCAACAGGGCAATGTTCAGTGGACGGGAATGGCTCATGGTACTACGGATCCTTTGCTCCAGGCCGGGCGGCGCCATTGCCGTTGCCGGGCTCCTTCATAGAGCAGAATGGTGGTGGCGGTGGCCACATTGAGCGAATCGATTTTACCGAGCATCGGAATAACCACTTTCAGGTCGGCCCGGTTCATCCAGTAGTCGGTTAATCCGGTTTGTTCCCGTCCCACCACCACGGCCACACCGCGGGTCATGTCCACTTCGGTAAAGATGGTATCGGTATGCGGGGTTGCCGCCAGCACGGCGATATGGTTGGCCTGCAGCCAGGCCAGTGCTTCGGCCGAGGAGGTTTCGGCCAGCGGCACGGAAAACAACGCCCCGGTACTGGCGCGGATTACGTTGGGATTGTACAGGTCGGTACCCTTGTCGCACAGGATCATGCCGTCGACTCCGGCGGCATCGGCCGAACGCAGGATCGAACCGAGATTGCCCGGTTTTTCCACTGTTTCGCAGACCAGATAAAATCCCTGCGGTACGACGGGAAGGTCGGCAAGGCCATGTCTCCGCATGACCGCGGTGGCGATCAGTCCTTCGGGGCGGTCCCGATAGGCCAGTTGGGTCAGAATGTGGTCGGCCACTTCGTAGACCGCAACTCCGGCGGCGGCCAGTTGCTCCAGCAGGGCATATTCATTGGTGCCGAGGAACATTGCGGGACAGAAAAAGCACTCTTTCATCACCAGTCCGTATTCGCGGGCGCGGGTAAGTTCCCGATAGCCTTCCAGCAACGTCAGACCGCTCTTGTCCCGATCGCGGCGCTGACGCAGTTTCAGTGCTTCCTTGACGCGGGGATTCTGGCGGCTGGTAATTTTCAGATATTCGGTCATAATTCGGTGTTTCTCAGCAAAGAATGGGGTTAAAACGTTACACGAAGGTTATTCCTGGTGTTCCGGCCGGAGATCCCTTTGGACGATATCGCCGGGACGGGTCGACATGCCGGCCCATATTTTACGTCCCGGATAAATGGCGGTGTGAATGCCGGTGTGGACTCCGGCACCGATGATGGCGCCGAACTTGCGTCGTCCGGTGTCGATCAGCTCGCCGTTGACCATGGAACGGTGATTGCAGCCATCGTGCCGGAAGTTGGATGTGATGGTGCCGGCGCCGAAATTGGTGTCGGGTCCGACGACGGAATCGCCGATATAGGACAGGTGTCCGGCGGAGACATTGCGCATCAGCAGGGAATTTTTTACTTCCACCGCCTGGCCGATGTGACAGTTGTCGCCGATATAGGTGTTGCCGCGCAGATAACAGTTCGGTCCCAGTTTGACGTTGCGGCCGATGACGGCATTGCCTTCGATATAGACGCCGGGCAATAGTACCGTGCCCGCGCCGACGGCCACCCGTCCGTCGATAACCACGCCTTCGCGAAGTTCTCCGCGGATGTCATCGGTTGCCAAACTGCCGACAATTTCTTCATTGACTGCCAGAATGTCCCAGGGATAACGGATCACCCGTGAAGCCGCATCGATGGTAATGGTTGCCGGCGACCGGGGCCGGGACTCCGTTTCATTGATCCAGCCCAGTACTTCGCCGTCGGGGGTGACGATTTCCGCCGCCGCCGTTGCCGCGGCAATCCGGTGCCACAGTTCATCGGATGGAAACAGGGCCGGACAAAGCGACAGCATCAGGTGATCGTCCGGGACGGCGACAATGGCCGCCACTGCGGCAAACCGGCGTTGCAACTGTTCTTGCAACGGCCGGCCGCATACCGGGATATCTTCGAACTCAAACGTGCAGGTCAGCGGCAGCAGTTCCTTCGGCCGACCGCCGGGGACAATATTAATCTTCATGCGCGCAGCTCCGGGTTGGCGGGATGACGTGGAAATACGGTCTGCCGAACGATGTGGACGGGCGGGAAGCGGTCGGATGACTGTTGCCGGGAATAGGATCCGGCTCCGAGGTTGAATAATGTTTTTTTCATGATTTCTCCCGATTTGCTCTTCTCGTCCGTAGCTCATGCGGCAAACAGGCCGCTGACTTTCCATCGAATCCGAGGTAATGTATTATCAAAAAGGGCAATATTCAAGCCGCTACCCGTTATTGCCGCGGAAAAGGGGGGTTGTATTTTCAGAGTTCAAATATTAAAATATTTATTAAGATGGGGAGTCGCTCATTACCTCATAATCTGAAAACGGTACGATACCGGAGGGGATGGATATGCACGGATCTTTACGCAGTAGAATTTTATTGGTCGTGGGGGGAATCATCATCATTACCGCCGGGGCGTTATGCTATACAGTTCATTATGAAGTCGGCCGGGCTTTTTCCACCCAGACGGAGGTCAATGCGGAGAATATCCTGAATGCACTGGTGGCGGGGGTGGAAAACGAATACCACAGCATCGACTATTTCCGGGCACGGCAATATGCCCAGCGCCGGGAAGAACTGGAGAATCTGGTTGCCATCGCCACGGAACTGGTCCATGGCGAGTGTCGGCAGGCGCAGCGGCAACATGATGTCGCGGCGAAGCAGCAGGAGGCCTTGGCGGAATTGCGTTCTTTCCGTTATCAGCACGGGGTGGGATACTTCTGGGTGGCCGAATGCCGTCCCGGCGGTAAGGTGCTGATGAATGCCCTGATGCCGGAACTGGAAGGCAAACCGCTGGCGGCAACCGAACTGGATCCCGCTACGGGCCGCCCGCTGATGGATTCGTTCATCCGGCTCTGTCGGGAAAAGGGCGAAGGATTTCTGGAATATCACTGGCCGAAACCCGGACAGAACGCGCTGTTGCCGGCAACCAACAAAATTTCTTTCGTCAAATGGTTCAAGCCCTGGAACTGGATAATTGGAACCGGCGTCTATCTCGACGATATTGACACGGCCATCCGGAAGCGCCGGGATGCGGTTATCCATGAACTGCACCATACGGTGGCAACTCTCAATATCGGGCACAACGGTTATGCCTTTATTTTCAACGACAATTTACAGGTGCTGGCGCATCCGCGTTACTGCGATTTCGACAATGGCGACGACAAGCAGGTCGTTCGCGAAGGCCGGCAAATCCTGGACCGGATTGTCACGGCGGCCAAAGCGGGAAAAAAACAAATCGACTATCGGTGGTTCAAACCGGATCGGAAAGACGGCAAATATATGAAACGGGTTTACTTCCGTTATCTCCCTCCGTTCAAATGCTATGTCTGTCTGGCTTACTATGTCGATGACATCAACGCCCCGCTGGCGGCATTGAATACCCGGCTGATGTTTCTGTCCGCGGCCGCCTTGCTGCTGGCGCTGGCGGTTTCGCTGTTTCTGGCCTGGACGCTGTCGGCGCCGTTGCGTCGGCTGGCGGCGGCGGCGGAAGCCATCGGTCGCGAGGGGATGGATGCGGCCGCAATTCCGGTTTCCGGCTCGTCCGAAACCCGGGAACTGGGGCAAATTCTGGCGCAGGTTATCGATACGATCCGGGAAAAGGAATTTTCTCTCAAATCCAGCGAGGAGAATCTTCGCATTACCCTGGCCTCCATCGGCGACGCCGTGATTGCCACCGATATCGACGGCCGGATCATTCGGATGAACCGGGCGGCGGAAGAGGTGACCGACTGGAAGTTTGCCGAGGCCCGGGGGTGTAAGCTGCAGGACGGCATTAAACTGGCCGATCCCATTACCGCCGAACCGATTCCCAGTCCGATCGATGCGGTGCTGGTCTGCGGCAAGCCGTGCAATCTGTCCCGCAAAACAATCATGATTTCCCATGTCGGAGTCAAAAAGCTCATCGATGACAGTTGTTCCCCGATTGTCAGTTTGAACGGTCAGTTGTTGGGCGTGGTGATTGCCTTCCGGGATATCACGGCCCAGGTGCAGACGGAACTGCAACTGCTCCAGTCGCAGAAAATGGATTCCCTCGGTCAGCTTGCCGGGGGCGTGGCGCATGATTTCAACAACATGCTGGCCGGAATGATGGCCTGTGCCGAAATGCTGAAACGCAAGCTCAATCCGGATCAGACGGTA
>JAQUZV010000021.1 GCA_028691155.1 Victivallales bacterium | reverse complement strand
CCGCCGAGAAATGCGGCAAGCCGCAATTGCTTTTCGAAATTCCGGGCCGCAGTCACGATCTCCAGGCCGATCAACTTATCCTCGGCCGTAACGGTTGCCGGGCGCACGAACAGTTCCACCCGGTGCGGTTCGCGACGCATTTTCTTGATCAAACCCGGAATCTTCACCACTTCCTTGCGGCTTTGATTGCGGGTATATTTGCGGACGGCAAACGGAACTTCCCGGCCCTCGGCGTCAACAATCCGCACATCGGTATTGAAATTGTCCACCGCCCGATAGAGGTCGGTATCGACGTTGATCGTCACGGCATCGGTTTGGGCCGTCCCGGGATCGAGTCGCGCCGTTTTCAGTAGTGGAAATTCATACGGAACAGTGCCGCCGAATCCGACGACACCGAGCAACATGGCCAGAATCACCAATTTCTCTTTCATTTTCATCCCCCGCCTTTCCCGTTTAATGAGGTCAAAAGCGTATTCACTGCCGTTTTGAACGAACGCAACTATAGCTGATATGAACGATAATACCGGATTGTGGCAAGTGCAACCCGGAAACCCAAAGAAAGTAATTTAAAGATCACCGATTACCCCCCCGCAACCGGGACTTGCCCATGGCAACATGGACCGAAAAGGAAAAGTCAACGTGATTTATGCCCCCGGTGGGCCAACCCATTCGCGGACGGAATACGATATGCCCCGCCGCCGCAGAAGAGATCCCGCCGGGAACGGAAGGAGTAAGTAGTTGCCGCACAAAGTTATGCCACCTCACGATCTGTCGCGGCCATCGACGCAGATCAGGATTTTTCACCGAAATACGCTATTTCCAGCGGTTCCCAATATAAATCCCTCTTGCTTTATCCCTTTTCCGGCTCTAAACTTTTAATGGGTACATATTTATCACATGATTATCGCTACGGGCTTACAAATATTTCGGACTGCCCGCAATGATATAACATAAATATATGGCAAAAAGGGCCGAATCATGAATCTATCACCTTTCTTTCGTCCTTCGGCATTTGCTCCGTCAGAAAGGATATCCACCGCGGACTGTGTGGCACAGCACCGGTTGTTGACCAAAGCTGATCACAGTATTTCCATTTTCGACCTGTTCCCCGATTATGTCATGATCCTCAATACCTGCCGTCAGATTATTTTTGCCAATCGGGCCCTCAATTCCCTGTTGCAGGTCAAACCGGAATTTCTGGTGGGACTTCGCCCGGGCGAAGCTTTGGCATTGCATCCATGCCGAAAACGATTCCGGGGGTTGCGGCACGACGGAATATTGCCGTTTCTGCGGCGCGGTTAATTCGATTATGTCTGCCATCGACGATAACGCGGATATTTGTGAATGCGAGATCATCACCCGGGAAGGCAGCGCCGTCAATCTTCGGGTCTGGTCGTTTCCATTTCATCGTGGCGACCATGATTTTGTCCTCTGCGTTCTGCGCGATATTGCCGATGAGAAATATCGCCATTTTCTGGAACATATTTTCTTTCATGACCTGACCAATATCGGCGCCGGAATATACAACCTGTTGTCGCTTATCGGCAACACCCCCCACAAGTACATCGAGTATTCCGACATGTTGGTTTGTCTGGCCAGGGAAATTCTGAATGAAATCGAAGCCCAGCGGGACCTGCTGGATGCGGAAAGCGGAACCATCGCCATCAATATCGATACGATTTCGCCGAACCAATTGTTGCACTGCGTCAAAACCTTGTTCCGCGGCAACCCCGCCGCCGAAGGCCGGGAAATTGTTCTCCCGGAGCATCCGGAAAAAAGCATCTTTCACAGCGACCCCCGTCTGCTGACGCGGGTAATCGGCAATATGGTCAAGAACGCCCTGGAAGCATCATGTCCCGGCGAAAAAGTTCTCCTCTCCTGTCACCGGAAACCGCATCATATGGTGTTCTCCGTCCACAATCGGAAATATATCGACGAGGACATTCAGTTGCAGCTTTTCAAGCGCGCCTTTTCCTCCAAGGGCCGCGGACGCGGTTTGGGAACTTACAGTATGCGTCTGTTGGGAGAACACTATCTCAAAGGCCGGGTTTCCTTCTCCTCTACTCCGGAAGAGGGAACCACCTTTTATATCGAACTGCCTCTCGATCCCGAAACACCGTAATTGCGGCACGGGGAAGTCCGGCTTCCGTATTATATACTACCTCCCGGGCGTCAAATACCGCTTAACGGCCGCAGCATCGACTGGCGCCATGCCGTCCAAGTCATTATTGAAATAGATGAAAACTTCCCGGCCGGCCACCGCGTGGGCGCGTAATAACTCGGCGTCACGTTGCCGCTGTCGCCACGAATAACTCCCACCGTAAGCCCCTCCCGGACCATGCCGACGGAAATATACCGCCGCGCCACACCAGCATTCGGCGCACGGCGCCCCCGGCCAGTCCGAACCGCATAATCCGGCGCCGCAATCCGCCAACCGTTGTTGAATCGGCGCCGTCAGCCAGCCAGGATGGCGAAACTCGAAGAAATGGCGCACTTGCCCGAACGGAGCCAACCAGGACAGGAACCGGTCCAGCCGCGTCGGATCCGGTGCCAGATCCGGAGGAAGTTGCCACAAAACCCCACGCCATTTATGATCCAGCGGCGCGGCCGCTCTCATAAATCGCACCACGGCATCACGGCCGCAGTCCAGGCGTTTCCGGTGGGTAATAAAACGGCTTCCTTTCAGGATAAAAGTAAAGTCTTCCGGCGTTCTGGCGGCCCAGCGGCGAAATACCGCCGCCGACGGCAGACGATAGAAAGTAACATTCAGCTCCACACTGTCAAACCGGGACGCATAAAATTCCAGGTACTGCCGTTCCGGCCATCCGGGGGGATAAAAGTTTCCGCGCCAATGCGGGTAGGCATATCCGCTGCAACCAATCCGAATCAACCCGTTCATAATCGTATCCTCCGGACCTGCCATGACACATTGACGCCGGAAGATTGACAGCAAGAAAAATCCTGGACCGCCGCCATGCCGCGGTCCGAACGGGAACCATATCCGCCTTCGCCTCAGATCCGGCAGGTCATAATGTCGGTAATGATAATACCCTTGGCCCCGAGGCCTTCCAGTTCATCCATCACCTTATTGATCTCCTTGCGCAGGATCATGGCCTTGACCGCCACCCAATCCTCATTGCTCAAGGGTGCAATGGTCGGGGCCTCGATTCCCGGCGTCACCCGACAGGCTTCCGCCAGTTTCTGTTTGGGAATATCATATTCGGCCACGGCATATTTCCGGGCCATCAGAATCCCTTCCATTCGCTTGATGATGGTGGAAACTTCCGGTCCGGAGCACAAAACCCGATCCCGGCCGATCAGCAATGCTTCCGAACGCATAATCGGTTCGCCGACGGTTTTCAACCCGGCTTCTTTCAGCGTCATGCCGGACTCCACCACATCGGCAATGGCATCGGCCACTCCCAGCCTTATGGAGATTTCAACCGCGCCGTCAAGGCGAATGATGGTGGCGTCGATGCCGCGCCGGGCCAGATCGTCGCGAACGATATTCGGATACGAGGTGGCAATCCGCCGGCCCCCGAGCCGATCCGGAGTCAAATCCTGTTCTTTCGGCACGGCATAATAGAAAGATGAGGAGCCGAACTCCAGCGACAACAATTCAATAACGTCGGCTTTGCTGTCGAAGGTCAGGTCGCGACCGGTAATACCGAGGTCCACAATCCCTTTGCCGACATAAATGGCAATGTCGCGCGGCCGCAGATAGATGAATTCAACTTCGTTGCGAAGATCGGAGACCGTCAACTCGCGGCCCCAGCGTTTACATTTATATCCGGCTTCCCGCAACAACTCCTCCGCGCCCTCGGAAAGCGCGCCTTTATTGGGAATGGCTATTTTCAACATGCTTTTCTCCTGTTGGCTTACTGCAACACCGCAATCACGGCGTCATCAGAGATACTTATAGACATCGTCCAGTTCCAGCTCGCAGGCAATCATCATGGTCTGGAGATGATACAGTAATTGGGAAATTTCCTCGGCGGTCTTTTCCCGGCCTTCATATTCGGCCGCCATCCATACTTCACCGGCCTCTTCCACTACTTTCTTGCCGATGGCGTGTCTACCTTTCTGCAACATTTTCACCGTTCCGGAATTGGGGTCGCCGGCGGCGGCCTTCTGTTTCAGTTCGGCAAACAATTCCTCAAATCTTTTCATCAAAAAATCCTCTGATCTGAAATATTATTTTCATTCTTGGGGGCAAATGTCGTCCTGCCCTTCGTTGGTGTTCCGCCCGCGTTTATTCCACCGCAAGCAAATGCCAGAATGTGCTCTTGAAATCTCCCTGAGTCCAGGCCGGCAGCGTCAAACCGTAATTCATCAGAAACTCGCCGTAATATTCCTCTCCGGTTGCCGCCACCCGGTATTTACGCACCGGGTCAAGTCCGCCCAGCCGCAACCGCCGTTCCTTGGCGTCCGCTTCGGCCAGAATATAGAACGCCATAACCACGACTTCCTTCCGATCCCGGCTGACATAGTTCCACGCGGCTTCGTTACTTTCAAACGGCGACTTCAGCCGATACAGGTCCCCGAACAGAACCGTATGCCGAATTTCCTTGTACCGCCGGATTTGTTCGCGTACCATCGCCTTTTCTTCCGCCGTCATTTTCCGTACATCCAATTCGTATCCGAAATTACCGGACATGGCACAATGCCCGCGCGTCTCCAGCGATGTCACCCGTCCGTGCTGATGGTTGGGAACCGCGGAAACATGGGCCCCCATGGCGGAAGCCGGATAAACCATGCTGGTGCCGTACTGGATTTTCAAACGGGAAATCGCGTCGGAATTATCGCTGGTCCAGGTTTGCGGCATATAATAGAGCATCCCGGGATCGAAGCGGCCGCCGCCACCGGAGCAACTTTCAAACAGAATGTCGGGAAATCTGGACGTCAGCGTTTCCATTACTTCGTAAAGACCGAGAATGTAACGGTGTCCCACTTCCCGCTGCCGTTCCGGCGGCAGCTGCGCCGAACCCGGTTCGGTCATATGACGGTTCATATCCCATTTGACGTAGGAAATCGGCGCGGTGCCGAGAATTTCGCTCAACATGGCAACAATGGCGTCGCACACATCCCGGCGGGAATAGTCCAGAATCAGCTGATTGCGGCCCAGAGAACGCGACCGCGCCGGCACATGAATGCACCAGTCTGGATGCGCCCGATACAGATCGCTGTCGGGAGAAACCATTTCCGGCTCGAACCAAAGGCCGAACTTCATGCCCTGCGCGGTGATTTTCTCGGCCAGACCGGTAATGCCGTGCGGCAGTTTTTTGGGGTCGGGATACCAGTCGCCCAGCGAACTGTTGTCGCCGTCGCGCTTGCCGAACCAGCCGTCGTCGAGAACAAACAACTCCACGCCGAGTTCCTTGGCCTCATGGGCCAAACTGGTAATCAACGCTTCGTTGAAATCGAAATAGGTCGCTTCCCAGTTGTTGATCAGAATATAACGGTCGGAATCGCGATAACGTCCGCGGCACAACCGTTCGCGATACAGCCGGTGATAAGTCCGGGACATGTCGCCCAGTCCGGCGTCGGAAAAGACCATGACCGTTTCCGGGGCCTGAAAAACTTCCCCCGGTTCCAGCAGCCACTCGAAATCAAACGGATTGATGCCCATTGCCACCCGAGTGTTATCCTCCTGATCCACTTCGATTTCCGCGGCAAAATTACCGCTGTAAACCAGGCTCATGCCATACACTTCGCCGCTTTCCTCCCCGGTACGACGATCCGCCAGCGCCACGAACGGATGCTGCATATGACCGCTGGCGCCGCGACAGCTGGACAGCGACTGGAGGCCGGAACGCAACGGCGTCCGCATCAGATGCCGTTCCCGTGCCCACGCCCCGGACAACTGGATCAAATCAAAATCGGCCCGCTCTAAATCAACCGCCGCAGACGCAATCTTTTCCAGCCGTAACGCCGCATCGGAAACATTCCGGACCCGGACACTCCGGGCAATGGCGTCATGGTCGCGAAACGCCGTATAGGCCAGTTCCACTTCCAGCCCGGCCACCGCGTCGATCAAAACAACGGTCAGCGTTTCCGCCTCGGCCTCATCCTCAACATACGTGGCCGGCAGCCCCGGCAATCCGGGCTTGCCGGACTGAATGCGGTGTTCCCGGTAACGCAAATCCGACGCCGAGGTTCCGTTGGCCAGCCGCAGTTCAAGCGCGGGAATCCGGAAATCGCCGCAGCCGAAAACGGGATATTCGAAACTGGCGGAATCCAGAAGAGACATCGATTCCGGATCATCCGCCATCCAGGGAGAAAAAGAACGGTTGCGGGGAACATACAGTCCGTCCGGCAACGCCTGTTCCAGTTTTTTACCCCAATATAAATGACGCAGATGACCGGAGGCCGCCAATTGCATGGCATAGGTGGTATGCGGCGTCTGCAGAACGAAAATCCGTTCCTGTTCCTGATATGATATCGACATCGTGTTACTTCTCCTTGAAAATAATTTTTGTGCTAATATACACCGGCGTTGTCCTTTAATCCACATTCGGGACGAAAAAATAATCGAAACCAAACCCGTGTCCAACCCTGTTTCCGGAAAGAATCAATGCCACCCGATCGTCATCGGGCTGGAGATAAAGGCGAAATTAATGGCAAGAGAAATTACATCCGTCGATCAACGGGCCGGTTCTGCCGTCAAGCACCGTTCATGACAGGAAGAAAAGAAAAAAAACGCCGCGGCACGGCGTTCGGCCGCGGGAAAATCCCGCGGCCGGGAATATCAACTGTTCACCGCTTTGCGGCTTTTCGACCCCACCGTTTTGCGTTTCAAAATCGGTTCCACGCCGTTATTGACCACATCCGCCGTAATGACGCACTCTTTGATCTTGCTTTGCGACGGAACCTGATACATGATATCGAGCATCATCTCTTCGAGAATGGCCCGCAACCCGCGGGCACCGGTGCCCTTTTTCATGGCCAGTTCCGCCAGCGCCACCAGCGCATCGTCCCGAAACGTCAACTTCATGTCTTCCATCGCCATCAGTTGCTGGAACTGACGGGTCAGAGCATTCTTCGGTTCGGTCAAAATCCGAACCAGATCATCCCGGTCCAGGTCTTTCAGCGCCGCGACAATCGGCAGACGACCGATGAATTCGGGAATCAGTCCGAATTTAATCAGATCTTCCGGTTCGCAGTTGCGTAACAACTCGTCGCTGCCGGCATGCCGCGAGAGTGCATCCTGCTCTATTTCTTCCCGCTTGAAGCCGAGAATCTGCTTCCCGGCCCGGCGCTGAATGATTTTATCGATGCCGATAAAAGCCCCGGCGCAGATAAACAGAATATTGGTCGTATCCACCTGAATGTATTCCTGATGGGGATGCTTGCGGCCGCCCTTGGGCGGGACATTGGCCACCGACCCTTCCAGAATCTTGAGCAGCGCCTGCTGCACCCCTTCCCCGGAGACATCGCGGGTAATTGAAACATTTTCGGTCTTGCGGGCGATTTTGTCGATTTCATCCACATAGATGATCCCGATCTGAGCCCGGGCCACATCGTAATCCGCCGCCTGAAGCAGCCGGAGAATAATATTTTCCACGTCTTCCCCGACATAACCGGCTTCCGTCAGCGTCGTCGCATCGCAAATGCAAAACGGCACGTCGAGCATCCGGGCCAGCGTCCGGGCCAGCAACGTTTTGCCGGAACCGGTCGGACCGATCATCAGCACATTGCTTTTTTCGATGTCGATCGCCTCGTCCTCCGCCCCCGCAGTCCCGTTTTGCAGTTCACGTTTGTGCAGCAGCCGTTTATAATGGTTGTGCACCGCCACCGACAACACTTTCTTGGCATGTTCCTGTCCGATGACAAACTTATCCAATTCCGTCTTGATGGCCATGGGGGACGGTACTTTCAACTGCGGAATTTCGAAAGCGTCCGCCGGGGCCGGTTTTTCCGCATCGCCGCGGAAAAGCCCCTGGCAGATGTCCACACAATTCCGGCATATCGTTGCTCCGGTCGGACTGGAAATCAACTGTCCGACGCCCGGCTGATCTGCCGAACGCCCACAAAAGGAACAAATCAGCGCTTCGCCGTTCTTATTTTTTCCTGCCATTTGCTTCCCGCCTGAATCTGTTATTTCTGCTCTTTGATTTCTTTACTCAAAATCTGGTCGACAATGCCGTATTCCAACGCTTCTTCCGGCGACATGAAATGGTCGCGTTCCGTATCCGCCGCCACTTTTTTGACGTTTTGTCCGGTATGTTTGGCGATAATATCGTTGAGCATACTGCGCAACCGCAAAATTTCCTGCGCCTGAATACTGATGTCGGCCGCCGTACCTTCCGCCCCGCCCCAAGGCTGATGAATCATGATCCGGGCGTTCGGCAGGGCATAACGCTTACCCCGGGCGCCGGCGCAAAGCAGCACCGCGCCCATACTGGCCGCCTGGCCGATACAGAATGTTTTCACGTCACAGGAAAGAATCTGCATCGTGTCGTAAATGGCCAGTCCGGCGGTGATGGAACCGCCGGGGCTGTTGATATACAGGTCGATATCCTTTTTCGGATCTTCCGCCTGGAGGAACAACAGCTGAGCCACGATCAGGTTGGCGACATTATCGTCCACCGGCGTGCCCAACAAAATAATCCGGTCTTTGAGCAACCGGGAATAGATGTCATAACCTCTCTCGCCATGTCCGGTTTGTTCAACCACCATCGGAACGAGTACGGAATTCTGCATGATTTTCACCTGTATATGTTAATTGTCTCGTCAACGGCGCCATCAGGCGATTTGCTTCGCCAGGAAGTCGAGAACCTTGGCCGTCAACAGGTCTTCCTGCAGATCGTCCATGCCGCCGTTTTCTTCCATTACCTTGCGCAGATCATTGGCCCGCAGACCATAATAACGGCTCATGCCCTTGATCTGCAGATCGACTTCATTTTCATTTACCTTGATGTCTTCTTTTTTGGCAATCTTCTGCATGATGAAGAACCGGGTCAACTTGTTCTTGGCCGCTTCTTCCGCCGCCGCCTTGTGCTTCGAAATATCGGCTTTGAATTTTTCCGCATCGGCTTCCGTCTTCACCAGATTGTTGGCAATGCGGCGCAGTTCCTTCTGGGTTTCCTGAGCCATCAAGGTCGGCGGAATCACCAGCGGACCCACCTTTTCTTCCAACAGGGCCTGAATTTTTTCCCGCGTTTCGCCGGCAGCCTTGTTCTTGGCATCGATCGCCAGTGAGGCGCTGATCTGTTCGCGCAGTTTGGCTTCGTTTTCCAGATTCATCTTGGCGCACAGCCCGGCAATGTCGGCAATCGGTTCCCGGCGCTGCATTTTATTCACCCGGACTTGATAGTTGACCGTTTTCCCGGCCAATTCGGCTTCGCGGTAATCTTCCGGGTAAACCGCGGCAAACGAGTATTCCTTTCCGACTTCGGCGCCGATCAGGGCCGCAATGCCGCCGGGAATGACTTCCGGTTCATTGAGCCAGAGCCAGCTTTCTTCGTTGGCCGCCTGACGTTTCAGGGTCGCGGAAGCGTCTTCCGGCAAAACGAAAT
The DNA here is from genome assembly GCA_028691155.1 of Victivallales bacterium. Lineage (GTDB taxonomy): Bacteria > Verrucomicrobiota > Lentisphaeria > Victivallales > SZUA-371 > SZUA-371. The sequence goes on along the minus strand of JAQUZV010000021.1, from coordinate 5,280 downwards.
CGGAAGTATAAGCCACCTGCAACATGTCTTCCCGTGCCGCGGGACCGGGAATATCCTGATATTCCGCATACATCTTCTTATATGCTTCAATCCGTTCATCGATATCGGCATCGCTGATTTCTTTCGGCGCCACATTCACTTTCAAACTCCGGTATTCGGGCACCTCAAACTGCGGCGCCACGTCGAACAACAGTTCCAGCGCCAAATCCTGGTCCAGTTCCAGTTCCGGAAATTTGCCGCCCTCGGGCAGATTGAACGCAACCGCTTCCGTCCCCTGTTCGTCCGCAAACTTATCCATCGCCGCGCCCATGACCTTGCGCATCAATTCATCCTTGATCTGGGGCAGATATTTGACCATTACCATTTTTACCGGCGCTTTTCCTTTGCGGAAACCGGGAACCTGAACATAATCGACCATTCCCCGGGCGACTTCGGCCGCCTCGGCGCCGATCGCCTGCCGCGCTACCTTATATTCGGCCTTGACCTGACCCGGCTGAACTTCCGAACACTTCAACTCAATTGCAGCTTTAAGATTTTCCGACATGGTTGTATTCCTACCATTTTTGTTAATATTGTCGCCAATGTGTTATTTGCTGTCCACTGCCGTCGTCGTAAAATACCAGGACGGCCCGACTGGTAAAGTTAAACGGATTTTACTTTACAATAAATCCCGAGGATTTCAATCCGTTTCCGCAATTTGTTGGATTTTTATCGGAATAACGAGGGTGGCAACCATTCTGTCGCCGAGGTTTTGCCGGCGGCGGCAAACGCCCCGTCGACCATAACGGGAACAGTGATTCAGATGGGAATAAAGGCCGGACCGGCCGGCAGCAAAGCTTCCTCCCGGTCATGATCTCCCGCCCCCCCCGGCGGCCGGAAATCATTTTCCGGCTGCTGCTTCTTCCTGCTTCTTCTGCTCCGCCATCTCTTCCTGCGCCCGCAGCTTCTCCTGTTCCAACTGCAGCCGAAGACTGCGGGACAACAGGGGCGGGAAATTCTTCAGACAAGACTCGGTAATTCGAGCTTTCATCTGGTTGTAATCGGCCAGCCCCACCCGGCCCTTGGTCCGGACGTGCCGCTTCATATACCGCAGATAAATCTTCCTGGCCATTTGCTCCTGCCCCAACGCCGCATCAACATCCCCCTCGGCCAGGAAGTTACAGCTGCGGAACAGCAATCCGCCGATAATTTCGTTGGCCTGTCGCAGCGACGCCTGCTGGACAAATTCCTCCCACTCCTTCAAAACAAAAGCCTCCATCCCGGCCCGGTATTCCTTTTTGCCCGGATCCTCCTTCTGCAGCAACTTATAATAGTGTTCCGCCTTGGAGTACTGTCCGAAATTATAAAACACCACCACCGCCTCTTTGGTGAAGTTGATCAATGCCGAACGGAAGCTGTCCGTATCGTCTTCCTTATAAGCCTTGATGTAGGCCGCCCGAAGAGCATCGATCACATTCAGGTTCGGCGCGGTAATAATATTGTTATTATTGGTCGGGTCGACCATCAGCAACCGTCCACTCACAAACGCGTCGTGAAGCGCCTGGGTCACCACTCGTTCGCAGTTGTCATCCTTGTGCGACGGCGTCATTTCCAGCCCTTTGGTGGCCCAATAAATGGCATAGGACTCCGGCAGCCGCCAATCCAGCGCGCCGTATTTATTGTTGATCTGCAACACCAGCCGGGGATCGATCTTGTATACATTCACCAGCCAATTCACCCGCAGAAAAGTAACCAGGCGGGAAATCTCCTCTGCCGAGACCTGATATTTCGCCAGGAATTCCTCCGGCAGCCGGTCGTTCTGGCGGAAAGACGTCTCCAAAGAGCCCAACGTATAACCGGAATCATCCAGCGCCCGTTCCAGCACTTTCCGGTCATCGGGGGTAAGGCGCGCCAGAAATTTATCGTTGCTCGACGGCGTCTCCGCCCAGACTTTCCAGTCCGGCGGCGCTCCGCCGAAAACTTTCTCCATGCTCTCCGCCACCTGACGCTTATAATACAAGTTGGCATCGTCCATGATGTTCCCGATCTTGTGCTGATAAATCCAGGCGAGTTCCTTGTACAGCGACGCCTCTTCCGGATTGTATTCGATCGCCTCGTCACGCAACAGTTCGATCCCACGCGAAATCCACCGCCAGCGCTCTTCCGGCGAAGAACAGGTCACCGAAATGTTATAGGCCATATTCCAGGCCAGAAACGCCGTGGCACCCGAAAACCGCGGCTGTAATTTGGTGATCCAGGACGCCAGCTGTACCATTTCGAAATAGTTGCCCTCATCCTGCAACGCCAACGCCCGCAACCACAGCAAATCGGCCAGCAACCCTCGGAAACTCCCCAGAGCCACGGTCGTGAATGTCACGATCGGCGGGGCATTTTTGATATCTCCGGTCGCCCGCAGATGATGCGTTTTCACCAATTGATTAAGTCGGCCGGACGATATCCCGACCCCGACCAGCAGAACCGCCGTCGCCGCCAGCGCCACCAGATACATGATAAAGGATTTGAATCGATTCATTTTCTAATCACCAGTCCCATTTCCCGTCGCCGGTACAGCATTATTCCCAGCAGGAACAGCGGCAGCGCCCTCAGAATGAAATATTTGAAGATCAACGTCCCGATCAGGGCAAACTCGATCAGCTCGCCGTCGGCAATATAACTCGACACGTCGAAATTCTGCATCGGAATAATCAACACCATCAAACCACGGCTGACCCAGTAACCGATATAGCCGGTAACCCCTTCAAGGTTTTCCACCCCGTTGCCCACCAGAAACTGGGCGAATACGCCGAACAGCAGATAGGAGAAAACCATGAATATCGCCACCGGCATCGACATCACCCCGCCGACCGCACAGGCCAATCCGCCCAGAATCACCAGTTCCAACGCCGAAACCGCCAGCGCCCGGATAAAATTGCCAAAGAATCCGGTGGCCCTTACCAGCAATTTCGGCCCATCGGACATCTGAAGAATCAACGGCTTGTCTTTCGGATCCAAATTGGCAAAAAGTACTTCGACACTGTTGTCCCATAAAACCGATTTCGGCAGCAGCTTGATTTCATGAAACACCCCAGTCATATATTGTTCCGGCGGACCAAGCGCAGACGGATAAGCCTTTTTCTCTTTGTTTTCCTTGCCGTCATCTTTGTCTACCGTGTCTTCCACCGCCCGGAACCACTGCCCCCGCGTTACCCGCTGCTCCCGGGAAGAAACATTGTTGACATAAAACCGAAAACGCAGAAAAAGCGGCTTCCCCGTATCGGGAATCCCGGAAAAGTGCCAGGCCCGGATATTGCTCATGCCCGGCTGAATTTCCGCAAAACGCGCAACGGCCACTTTCCGCATTTCCGCCAATGCCGTTTTGTAGTCGACTTCCGGAACTTTATCGCCACGCCGCTTGAGCTCTTCCAACCGCTGTTCCAGCATCTTGCGGGCAATGGTATCTATGTCCGGAGCCTCCGGACGGAAGACCCGCCGCCCCACCATTACTTCCGATTCGATGCGGGCTTTCTGTTCCGGGGCGAACGACTTCCGCGAAAATTGCCAGAGAATCAGGAAATAAATCGTCATGCCGGCAATCAGCAGCAGCACCAGATGGATCAGCAGAACACCCAGCCATTTTCCAATCCAGATCTTCAATCGGGACACCGGCTTGGAAATCACCAGATGCAGCTGATAACTTTCCACGTCGGTCGACATGGAGTAACACCCCAGCCAGATGACGGAAAGCGACAGAATAAAAGTGATGACCGCCAAACTGTATTTCAGGGAAATCTGAATATAGCCATACGCGGTGCCGTCTCCGGCAATCGTCATGGGAATCATGAACACGCACAACAACAGCAGCGCCAACAGCAACTGAAAAATATGCGATCGCATGGTCGCCTTGGCGGTAAGTTTGATTATGCTCCAGAGTGATATCATCTGTTCAATCCGATCCCTTTACGGTTTAAAGTAAATCTTTCAGCTTCTGGTTGACTTCGGAAAGATCTTCCTTCGGTTCCGGAACCGCCGGACGGACTTCTTCTTCCTGTTCTTCCTCGGTCAGCCCTTCCAGAACCTCGGCTTTGACTTCCGGCTTTTCCTCTTCCACCGCCGCGGTCGCCGGCGGCGGTTCCGGTTCTTTTTCTTCTTTCAGCAGCGCGTTCAGAACCTGCTTGGGATCGGTTTCGACCACGCCTTCGGTCAGATATTCCGCCACGTGCCCACCGCTTACCACTCCGGCGGTTTCCACGCTTTCGGCCCGGGCCCGGTTGATGACCTGCAGGAAGAAATCTTCCAACGACATCCGCGGATGATCTACCGTAAAAGACTCATTTTTAAGTTCTTTTCGCAATACACCCAAAACCCGGTTCAGTTCTTCGCCCTTGAGCATGGGCATGGATATCCGACTGGTTTCCGGCAGCGTCAACAACTTGTCCAGCGTCCCGGTCGCCCGGATTTTTCCACCGTAAAGAATGATGACCCGATCGCAAATATCTTCCACGTCGCTGAGCAGATGACTGGTCACCAGCACCGTTTTGCCGCGCTTCTTCAACAGCAGAATCAGATCTTTGACTTCCCGGCAGCCCAGCGGGTCAAGACCGGAAGTGGGTTCATCGAGAATCAACAGCGACGGGTCATTGACCATCGCCTGCGCCAGACCGATCCGCCGTTGCATCCCCTTGGAAAATTCCCCGACCGTCCGGCGGCGGGCATGGGCCAGCCCCACCATTTCCAGCAACTGTTCGATGCGGCGGCGGCGTTCCGCCGCCGGCAGGTCGAACAACGCGGCAAAAAAATCCAGCGTTTCTTCCGCGGTCAGGTACTTGTATAAATAGGATTCTTCCGGCAGATAACCGATCCGGTCCTTGGTGCGGACATCGCGCGGCGACTGGCCGAAAATGGTCAGATTTCCCGCCGTGGGATAAAGCAGCCCCAATAACATCTTGACCGTAGTCGATTTCCCGGAACCGTTCGGGCCCAGCAGGCCGACCACTTCTCCCGGAAAAACCTGAAAATCGATGTCGTTTACCGCCCGGGCCTTCGAACGGTTCCAAAAGTCACGGAACACCTTGCTCAGCCCGACCGCATTAATAACCGGAATCTTATCGGTTTCTGCCATTATCACACCATCTTTTTTTTAATTAAGCCGAAATATCCGCGGTCTGACGCCGATTGTCTTCCAGCGTCAACTCTTCCCCGGTACGTACCAGCCGCGCACTGTTGAACACGATCAAAACCGTACTCAGAGAATGAAGAACCGCCGCCCAAATCGGCGTCAACCAGCCAAAAACCGACAGGATC
>JAQUZV010000299.1 GCA_028691155.1 Victivallales bacterium | reverse complement strand
TAACTGAATCCGGTACGTGGGGGGTCTTCCAGTCCGTATCCGAAGACGAATCGGCGGAAGTCGCCGAAGCCCGGAACGAAAACGGTCAGGTCATCGAGCTCCGCGCCTATTCCAAAGGGGTGGAAAAGAAGTTCGAAGGACTGATCAAGTCCGCCGGCACCATTCCGGCCGCCGGGGAAGCGATTACGGTCGGCGATTGGAACGGTCTGATCACCGCGGTCAGCAAATCGAAAGAAAACACCGGTTTCAATAAGATCACCGTGACGGCTAAATCGGCCGACAGCGCTGAATTGACGGCACTGGCATAACCTGGTGGAGCAAGCAATGGACCAGCTCGAAGAAGCTAAAAGTTTACGGGACAACCCGGAATTTCAGCAGGCTCTGGCCGCCGATCAGAAGATCGGCGAACTCATCAATGAGCGTTCGCAGGGAGCCGCCAACGCCGGGCTGGAACTGGCCGTGGCAACATCGGGAATGGTGTTGATTGCCGGCAGGGAATTCCCCGCTCCGGCCGCGGCCTGCTTCTGCCTCCTGGAGGCCATCGGTTCGCCGTTTCTGCCCCGGGAGGAAGAAGAGTTGGACCACGCGCCCGGTGATATCGACGTGTTCCGAGCCCTGTATCTGCTCGACAAACGCGCCGATGCGGTGCGGCCGATTCTTCGCATCCAGCACCGTGCCGACCAGATCGAAAGACTGGAAAACAAATACGGCAACGAGATTCCACCGGAATGTCTGTTCATCCTGTCCCAACAGCGCCAGGCGCTGGCCGACACCTGGGCGGAATTCGACCAGCAAGTGCTGGAATACGGTGATAGTCTGGGCCGTTTCAATCCGGTCGAGGCCGCGCGGGATATCGCCGTATATCTGCAGTTGGCCGGTGGGTTCGACTGGTTTCCCCGGATCGGCAAGGAAGAGGATGAAAAAAAAAATGCTACCGTGACCTCGAGTCCCTGACACGGATGGCGGCGATCGCCACGGCAGTGATCCCGTCGCTGACGCTCCAGCAGGTGATGTGGGAGCTGCCGATGACGACGTTTTCTTATTTGTTGGTACAAAACCACGCCGGCGACGATAAGGTTCAGCGCCCGACCAAGGACCAGGAGGTATGGAATCGCGTGATGCAGTTGGCTGCGGTGGTCGGAAAGCAACCGGAACGCCAACGGCGTGCGGTCCCGGAGAAAGACAACAATACCGGCAACCGGAGTGCCGGGACCGGCAGTTGACCATGTTTCGGAACAACCGCGACTAAGTGGCATAACACGTTTTCATATTAATAATTACACATAATTGGGTTAAAAGAAAAATGTCAGAATCCAGTAATACGATAACTACTGACACCAAGAACAGTCGCGCACTTCTGTTGAAATACAGCAAAAAGTTGGGTTCGGCCGTCGCCAAGGGCTCGGACCAACTGACCAAAACGTCGCTGACCGGGATTAGCAAACTGCCTATTGCCGATGCAGTTGAAAAATCGATTCGTCTTGGCGCGGAAATGCAGAAAACCAGATTGGAGTTTGAAGCCATGCTCGGCAGTGCCGACAAGGCCAATCGGGTGATTGACGATTTAATGAAATTCTCCGATGCCACGCCATTCCACCCGGCGGAAATCATCAAAGCCGGACGCGCACTCCTGAACGCCAATGTCCCGGCGGAACAATTGATTGACCGGTTACGAAATCTGGGTAATATTGCCGCCGGCACCGGCGTCTCCATCGGTGACATCGCCAATACTTATGCCGATGCGGCCATTAAGGGAAAGGTGGATACGGACGTTCTCAATAAACTGGCCACCAGCAGTATTCCGATTTACAGTGAGCTGCAGAAGATTGTCGGCGGTAATACCGCCACCATCCGCACGATGGGCGAACAGGGAAAAATATCGTTCGCCATGCTGGATAAAGCATTTAATTCACTAGGTGGGTCCGGCGGCAGATATAACGGTATGACAGAACGACTGGCGGAAACATTTGAGGGAAGGCTATCGACTCTGCTCGGTAAACTGGAAATGTCCGGCACGACCATGGGCGAATTGGCAATTCCACAGCTCTCGAATGATCTCGGCAGCTTGATTCAAAAATTCGATGAGATGAAAAAATCCGGCGAATTGCAGACCATGCTGCAAGGAGGAGCCGATGCCATTTCGATGTTAGGCAAATCCCTCACCGAACTGGTAATGTTCATTATGGACCATCACGAAATCATCGCCAAGATTGGGATCAGTGTCGCGGTTATTGGCATGATCAACGAAATCGCGTCCGCTTTCAATATACTCAATGACAGTACCCAGACGGGAATAGGAAACATCACTTCGGTTGGCCTCGCGGCAACCAAAATGGCGCCGACGTTAGCCAAAATGGCGCCGCTGTTAGCCAAATTAGCAGCAATGGCAGCTGTAGCGTTCGGCGGTTGGGAAATCGGTCGTGGCCTTGACAAGATGACAGATATGGAAGTCGAAACCAACCAGAAGTTGGCCAAGAAATTCGGGAAGAGCATGTTGGTTCCAACCGGTGCTCTGGCTGGCATTGGCCCGTTGGGAACGATAGTGTCATCTCCTCTGGCCGGTATTGGACCATGGAAAAATGATCTGGCATTTCAACAGGGAAACACCTTCATTGGCACAAAAGAAGAAGAACTGCAATCCCACTTGGCCACGAGAAACCGGATAAACATGGTTCCAACCGGTGTTCTGGCCGCCATTGGTCCGCTGGGAACTATAGTGTCATCTCCTCTGGCCGGTATTGGACCATGGAAAAATGATCTGGCATTTCAACAGGGAAATACCTTCGCTGACTCATATGAACAAGAATTGCAGCGCCGCAATCAGCGCCGAGCCGAACGTGAGGCGAATAAGGAGGCCGGAAAAGCCGCTGAAAATTCCGGTGGCCAGACGACCACTTTGATTGACGACTGGCTCGGCAATGCCACTCAATACGGCAAACGGTTCGAGGGGGCCAAACACAATTTTACCCGATTATCGGTCCCTCCGAATACCTTGTCCGCCACGGGACAAACTCGCTGGAACCGATTTGACCGCCAACGGAACCCGGACGGATTGAATATGCCGTTGCAAATGATGACGGCAACGGCATATGCCGGCGGCGATGTCAATTCCGGGGTGAATTTAGGCTCGTTAACCGATGTTATGCTTCGCATTGAGACGTTGTTGAAAAGGGGATTACCAGAGGAGACCAAATAATGGGCATTGTAAAAGAC
>JAQUZV010000298.1:985-3228 GCA_028691155.1 Victivallales bacterium | reverse complement strand
GGCGGGAGACTACGGCTTCGATCGTCGGACTGGAACAGAAAAACGCCCGGAATCTGCTGCACGCCATCTCTTCGGCAGTCCGGAACCAATACCGCAGTATTGCCTTTTTCCGGGAACAGCAATTGCAGCAGCGCAAATATGAACTGAAGAACATGGTCTCCGTGGCGTTGGGCGTGTTTCAGTATGAATATGACCTGAGCCGGAAAGGCATTATTTCGGAGACGGAAGCCAAACAACGCGCTCTGGACGTCCTCAAACAAATGCGTTATGACAACGGCATCGGTTACTTCTGGGTCAACAGCGCCGAAAAACCCAAGTCGCGCCTGATCATGCACCCGTTGTTTCCGGAATTGGAAGGCAGTTCCCTGGAAGAATCGCGTTTCAATTGTGTGGTCGGCACCAATGAAAACATTCTCCGCGTCATCGCACGCATCTGCGAACGCCGGGGCGGCGGTTTCTTCGAATATCTGTGGGCCAAACCACTGGCGGCCGATCCCAACCGAAAAGTCACCAAAATCTCCTACGTGGAATTATTCAAGCCCTGGCGGTTGATCGTAGGAACCGGCTTGTACATCGAAGACATCGAAGCCGCCAAAGCCAAGCGGATTCATGCCGTAATCGAGGAACTGCGTGCCACCGCCAAAGAACTGAAAATCGGCAAAAACGGTTACATTTTTCTGTTTTCCAGCGATAAGGAAATGCTGGTTCATCCGATATTCCGGGGACAGGAAGCATCGGGAATCACCAATCCCCGAACCAGCCACATCATTATGGACGATATCATCACCGCCTGGAAACACGAGAAAAAATACTACGATTACGATTGGATCAAACCCCGGAACGGCAACAAAAAACTATTTACCAAACGGGTTTATATCGATTATTTCGCCCCTCTGGACTGGTATATCTGCGTCTCTTTCTATATCGACGACATCCGCCGCCCGGTCGCCGAACTCAACAACCGCCTGCTGGGTATTTCCCTGCTGCTGCTGCTGCTGGCCGTCGGAGTGGCCGTATTTCTGGCCCTCAACCTCAGTGCTCCGTTGCGGCAACTGACCGAAGCGGCGGAAACCATCAATCGCAACGGCATCGACGCGGCGGCAATTCCGGTTACCGGCTCGTCCGAAACCCGGGAGCTGGGAACCATCCTCAATCAGGCCTTCGCCACCATCCGCAACAAGGAAAATTCCCTGAAAGCGGGAGAGGAAAATCTGGCCACCATTCTTCGCTCCATCGGCGACGCCGTCATTGCCACCGACACCGGAGAACGCATCACGGAGATCAATACCGTCGCCGTAAAACTGCTCGGCTGGGAAGGTGCCCTTCCGCTCGGCAGACCGGCCAATGAAATCATCCGGCTGACGGATCCGGCAACCGCGGCCCCCATTCCCGACCCGGTGCGGGAAGTGCTTGACGCGCCGCAAAAACCATACAGCCGCAGCAAACTGCAATTGTCCGCCAACCACGACAAAGATTATCTTATCGATCTTACCTGTTCGCCGATTGCCGATCTGGAAGGCCGGATTCGCGGTACCGTCATGGCGTTCCGCGATGTCACCAACCAGGCTCGGATCGAACAGGAACTGCACCAGTCGCAGAAAATGGATTCCCTCGGACGACTCGCCGGCGGCATTGCCCACGACTTCAACAATATGCTCAGCGCCATCAATTCCTGTGCCGAACTCATCGGCACCAAATTCACCCCCGAACAACAGCCGCTGAAGGAATATACCGACATCATCCTCAACACCTGTCGGCGGGCGTCGGAACTGAACAGCAAACTGCTGGCGTTCTCGCGCAAGGGCAAAATCATGTCGTCGCCCCTCGATTTCCATGCGGCCGTCAGGGACGCCGTTGCCATTCTGGAACGCAGTCTGGACAAACGCATCCGCATCGATTTGCAGTTCCGGGCCGACACCCCCACCATCATCGGGGACCCGACGCAAATTCAGAATATGGTTATCAACCTCGGCATCAATGCCGGGTACTCCATGCCTCACGGCGGCGTTCTGACCATTCGGACCGAAAGCCTCGAACTGCGGGAACCGGACCTTGTCGCCGCCATGCCCGAACTCTCCCCCGGCGCGTACGTTCGCTTGACCGTTGCAGATACCGGCGTGGGAATCGCCCCGGACATTATCGACCGGATCTTCGAGCCGTTTTTCACCACCCGCGACATCGGACAGGGCACCGGTCTGGGTCTGGCCGCCGTATACGGTTCGGTCAAAGAACACTCCGGCGCC
>JAQUZV010000298.1:0-975 GCA_028691155.1 Victivallales bacterium | reverse complement strand
CAAGGGCACCGTCTTCACCATTTATCTGCCTCTTGCCCCCGCGGGAAAACTCCCGATCAAAACCGGGATTCTGCCCCGGGTCACGATTCACGGTCGGGGCTGCATCCTGCTGGCCGACGACGAACAGATTATCCGCATCACCGCCAAGGCGCTGCTGGAAGATCTGGGCTATGAAGTAATCACCGCCGCCAACGGCGAGGAAGCGCTCCAGCTGTACCAGGCCAATCATGACCGCATTAATCTGGTCATCCTCGACATGGTCATGCCGAAGATGAACGGGACCGACTGCTTCCGGGCGTTGCGCGCCTTCGATCCGAAAGTCAAGGTAATAATTTCTTCCGGATTTACCGGCAACGAGATCATCAGCGAACTGAAGAAAGACGGGCTGGCGGGATTCATCCACAAGCCGTTCATGAGCGATGACATCAGTACCACCATCAACAAACTGATCCAATCCTCGTCATCCTCTTCCGACGAAAGAGAAGAATCATAACGCGGCCACCAGATTGGGATAGAACAATGGCAAACAAGTTGTTTCTGTCTCAAGAGAAAAGCAACTTTTGAGGGGATTTTACCTTCTGCGCCATAAACGTTAACGGTAAAAATGTCGTAACGGCATTCCAAACAAACGCCACCCGACCACGAACCGGCCCGGAAATAGCGGCGCGAACACGGCAAAAGCGGAAAAGCAATCGCCGCCTCGGGGATATGATTCCAATGGCAAAGTCGATCCGCGCGCACGGCAGTCCGAAAGTAAAAAGACCTCTTCCGGAAATTTATCTATGAGAATCATCATGCGCAACCGGACAATAAAAAGGAACCCGACCGGCACCAGGAATAAGATTAAGGGTAGTGTCCGAAATTATGCGCACATTCGATTTCCAGATTGATCAAATGCCGCCGGGATGGAGCCGGAGCAAATCCGACCGACCGGAAAGTTCCGGAGGAACAGGTCGGTTTGCGGAGGCGTCCCCG
>JAQUZV010000297.1 GCA_028691155.1 Victivallales bacterium | reverse complement strand
GCTTCAATCCCAGAAATTCCACGGGCTTTCGCCACCAGCCCGATGACACGTTGCGGTTGATTGTTTTCATGCCCGAGTCAGCTTCCCGGCGCCTCCGGCGCCGTCTGCCAGCACAGATAAATCTGCGGAATCAGGTATTTGATGACCGAAGCGGTCGGGACGGCAAAAATCATGCCCGGCAGTCCGGCAAACATCCCCCCCAGCAAAACCACGATAATGGTTTCGATGGTGTTCAGTCCCAGCGCTTCGCCGACCAGCGCCGGATAGAGGATGAACTGGTCGCAAATCCCGCAGACCACAATATACACCAGAATAATGGCGCCGAGGGTTACGACGCTCGGATGCGCGCCGACCGCCATCGTCACCAGCAACGTCAAAGAGGCACTGCTGATCGGACCGATATACGGCAACAGCACCGTCGAACCGGCAATAACCCCCAGAACCATCGCATACGGCACGCCCAACAGGGTGAACAAAGTGGTGTAAACCGTGCTCTCGATGATGATAATGGTCAGATAACCTTTCAGCCAGGTCCGCAACATGGTGCCGATATCGTCGAGAATGCGCTGCGCCTGTTCCTTGGTGTCGGGACTGGTGTAGGGCATCCATTTGGTGGAAAAAAGCGATTTGACCACATATTGGCCCAATCCTTCGCGCCGTCCGGAGCGCACGGTATAAAGCACCATCTTCTGCAGAAAAAGCAGAAAGAAAAAAGTCGTCATCAACGCCACAAACAACAATGACACCAACGTGGAGAAAAATCCCGCCGTCACCGAAAAGAAGCCGCTGGTACGTTTCAGAATGGCGGAAGCCAGCGCTTTCTGGTTACTCTGATCGCGCAATGAATCGGCAATCTTTTCCATGGCCGTCTGAATCACCGGCCACTGTTCGATTTTCTTGCGCCATTCCTCCAACTGCCGGATTGTCGCCGCCGTGAAGGAATGAATATAACCGGCTTCGTCATCATTATGCCCGGTTTCCTGATGGGTGCGGAGTTTTTCCGCCATTACCTGCCGGTCGGCCCACTGCTTGATGTCGGACCCCAGTCCGGCCACATAGTAGGCGGAAAAGGAGGTGATCAGCATTACCGCCGCCAGCCCCAGCACCACCATGATCAGAGCCGTGGCGCCGATGGCTTTGTTGACATTGCCGCGCATCTGCGTGTCCGCGGCGGCGGCGGGAGAAACCGGCGGCGAGCGCCTGATGCGGGCGGAATAACGATACAACGGCGCCAACGGAATCTTCCAGCATGACAACAACCGGAGCAACGGTCCCGGTCGGGAAAAACGCCGGTAGAAATAGAGCGCCAGCGGCATGAAAATATAGGCCAGAACAAAGCCGAACAAGACCGCTTTTAAAAACGTCGCCGTCAGAATAAACATGACCATGATGACCACCGCCACGATGATCCCCGTCCAGGAACGCATGACACGCTGCTGGTGTTCGAACCCCGTCAGCGCCCGATTCCGCATCACGGTAACATCGTCGGACGAAATCTGAAACGCCCGGCCGATCTCTTCCAGCACCCGGGCTTGGCCGGCCCTGCAATGACCGTCGGCGCAGGCCAGCTTGACCAGCGAATCCAGCAGACTGATCTTCTCCACCTCCGGCCAGTCGGCGAAAGCGGCAACCGCCGCCGTGATCTCCCAGTCGCTCCGGGTCTTCAGCTCCTCGACCAGCACATCGGCCTGGCGCCCGGACACCGCCTCCGGCAACAGTTTGCGGAACGCTTCGGCGGCAGTGGGATCCACCGCCTTGCCGTCCGCCCGCAATACGGCCCCGGCCAGGGTTACCAGCGCCTGGGATACGGCGTCGATATCCGCCCGACTGAGCAACAACCGCTGCAGGGCGTCAAAGGCATTGCGCACCTGATCGCCGAGCAGCGAACCGTTTCGGAGTGTTTCCAGTAGTTTCATGACAATCAGTTGACGACTACCGTCTTGTTGCCGGCGACAACCTTACCGCATACCGCGCTGGAAATCCCGGCCTGTTGCGCGGCAGCCATGACTTTGCCTTCCTGTCCGGCCGGAACGAAAATCACCATGCCGACGCCCATATTGAAGACGCGGTACGCCTCTTCGGGATCGATATTGCCTTTGGCCACGATCAACTGCATGATCGGCGGCACCGGCAACGCCGAACGGTCAAAAATCACATCGACATGGTCCGGCAGGATACGCGGCGTATTGTCGTACAGACCGCCGCCGGTAATATGGGCCACGCCGTCCACGCTGACGGTCGAATCGGCGAGCAGCGACTTCAGAATCGGCCAGTAGCAGACGTGCGATTTCAGCAACGCCTCGCCCACCGTTTCGCCGCCGAGTTCCTCCGGCCGCGCCTGCACCGTATATCCCGCCTGTTCGAAAAGCACCTTGCGGGCCAGACTGAAGCCGTTGGTATGCAGTCCGGAAGAGGCCAGCCCCACCGCCACGTGTCCGGGAGCAATGTGCTCGCCGGTAATCAACTTTTTCTTTTCCACCACCCCGGTAATAACACCGACCAGGTCGAAATCGTTGCCGTACATGCCCGGCATTTCCGCGGTTTCGCCGCCGAGGACGGAACAGTTCACCGCCTTGCAGGCGTCGGCGATTCCTTCCAACACCTTTTCATACAGCGGACTGCGCAACTGCCCGATGCCGATATAGTCCAGAAAATAAATCGGCTCCGCGCCCTGAACGGCAATATCGTTGACGCAATGGTTGACGATATCGCATCCGACCGAATAGTAGCTCTCCATCTGCATCGCCACCATCAGCTTTGTGCCGACGCCGTCGATGCTGGACACCAGCACCGGCTGTTCGTAGCGGCTCAGGTCCAGTTGGAACAGACCGCCGAAACCGCCGATCGGACAAAGCATTTCCGGTCGTTTGGTAGAACTTAATTTGGCCTTGACCCGATCCAGCAGCGTGGAGGCCAGATCGATATCCACCCCGGCCGACTTATAAAGATCGCTTTTGACTTTTCCCGACATATCAACTCCGTTTATTTTAAGGTTCTTACCATGCTGATTTTTTCTTCAGTCACCTATAATAATGACACATTTTCAAGGCGTGTCAACCGTAATTGCCATTAAATGCCGCCGCGCCTCTTCCTGCCAGAACGCGATGCCGTTTTCGTCCAGGTCCGACGGAATATCCAGTCCCTCCCCCATCACCAGCGTCAGCTTTGCCCACGGCTTCGGAATCTGAAAACGATCCCAGCTCTTCAGTTCCCAATATGCCGTGGCGTTGACCGAAATCGGC
>JAQUZV010000296.1 GCA_028691155.1 Victivallales bacterium | reverse complement strand
CTGGTACTGGACCTGGCCGCCGCAGGCACCGCCTCGTCGCAGCAGCCCCGGGACGGAACGGCGATTCCGGCTGGCGGCGGGAGCCGCGGCACTGGCGGCGTTAGGCATCGGTTGTTATAATTTTTATGCCGCCTGTCTGGCCTGGTCCGGAATAAGAGACTACAGCAGGAAAAATTATTCCGGCGCCGAAGAATACTGGCAGCGCTACAGCGCGTTGCAATCCGACCCCTACACTCTTTACCGCGCCGGCAACAACGCCTGGTTCCGGCTGCGTCGCCCGGACCGTGCCCTCGCCTATTACAGTCAACTGCGTGACACCGGCAATGAGGACTATGCCAACAGCAACGGCATTATCGGACAGATTCTGCTGGTAGCCGGAAATGCCGCGGGGTCATTGCCGTTTCTGTGCCGGGAGACCGAGCTTTTCCCGCTCAGTGTCAATGCCTGGTATTACCGCAGCCGGGCGGAATTGCAGTTGGGACGTCGGAACGAAGCCGCCGCCTCGCAGCAGAAAATGCGGGATGCGTTGCAACAAAAACATCTGTCTCTGGAACAATTGCCGTTGCTGCTGGGCAACCCGGATTACGATCTGAACCATTATCTGCTCCCCGCTCCGGCGGTTACACCTCGGGAACAGCGTCATGAACGATTATCTGACGTTTCTGACTAGCGGCATCTTTCCCTGCGGCACGTTGCTGCTCCTGCCGGCGGCGGCCGGACTCGGCCGTCTGCTTTATTCCCCCCCGGCAACCGAGGAGAAAAATGGTTCCGGACGCGGGTTTTTACTGCGTTTCGTACTGGGGCTCAATTTATTTTATCTCATCAGCCTGATCCTGGGAGTCAGCGGCCTGATGACCGGACCGCTGCCCGGATTATTGCTCTTCGGAACCGCTGCCGTTGAATTATGGCACTGGTTGCCCTGGTGGCGCCGAAACGGCAATCCGCCCGGGGCACCGCCCCGCCATGTAATTTTTTGGCTGCTCTTTATCCCGGCGGCGCTGTTTCTGGCCGCTCCGGCCATAACGTTCCCGTTGGGCTGGGACGCCCACACCTATCATCTGGCCCTGCCCTGCCGCTGGCATCGCGACGGATTTCCCGCCATCTATGGCGATTTGCCTTATTCCGGGTTTCCCGGGGCGGCGGAATTGCTCTACTGGCTGCTGTTCCGGATCGACGGCATCCGCGGTCCCGGACTGCTGGGCTGGACGGCGGTCATGGTAACAACGTTCTGGTTGTACGACCGCATCCGATCGCAGGCCGGCACCGGCACCGGCCTGGCCGCCGCCGTCGCTTTTCTCGCCGCTCCGGTCACCATGATGCTGCTGCGGGAAACCTATGTGGAGCCGTTGCTGGCCTTGAATGTTCTGGCCGCCGTCGAACTGAACGCGGCCGCAACCGCCACGACCGGCAACCGGCGGCATTATCCGCTGGCCCTGGGCGTGTTGATCGGCGGGGCGGCGGCGCTGAAACTGAACGGACTGTTATGCGGCTTTGCGATCGTCATGTGGTCGGGTCCGCAACTGATTTCCCGGCGGCGGCAAACCGCTGTGGCGGCGGCAACGGCAATGGCGGTTATGCTGCCGTTTTATCTGCGTCCCTGGCTGGCCACCGGCAATCCGCTGTTTCCGTTTTTCGCCACCTGGTTCTCCTCCGCCACGGCCCTGCGGTACTGCAGTCAATACCATTATGCCATGGCAACGGCCAAATTCGGAGTAACCGGAAGCGGCGGGCTGCTGGCAGCGCCGCTGCTGCTGGCCTGGGCCGGAAATATTTTCGACGGCAGTTACGGCTGGCAACTGCTGTTGTTTCTGGCGGGAGCATTCGCGATCGCCGGCCGTAAAATAGTACGTCACCGGCCTCCGGCCGCTTTCCTGGCCGAAGCGGTGCTGCTGTTGTTTTACCTGGGGTGGTTCGTTACGGCGCAACAGGCCCGTTTTCTGTTCCCCGCCTTTGTCCTGCTGATACTGCATGTCGGCAAGGCGGGACGACGGTTGACGCCGCGTCGCCGCGCCTGGGCCGCCCTGATCTGCGGACTGCTGAGTCTGCCGCAGCTTCCGCCCCCCCTCGAACACAGTTGGAAATGCTGGCAATACCTGGGGTCAAAACAGATCGGATTAAAAGATTTCATCTATACCGGCACCGGTCCGGGCTATCTGACCGCCGCCGACACAATGGCACGAATAACCCCGCCGGACGCGAAAATTCTGCTCTTATTCGACCACCGCACCTTGCTGTATCCGCGCCGGGTCGAGCTGGGAACACCGTTCTTTCAGCCGCAACTGCTGACGCCGCCGCCGCCCGATGCCTCCACGCTGCAACGGGAACTGGCAACCAATGGTTTCACCCATCTGCTCCTGGGTCTATCGCCATACCATCCCGACCGGCTGGCACAATATGCCGCCGCCGAACAAACCGTGGCGGAAGAAATCGCTCAACTGGCACAAAGCGGCCGATTGCAGCCGATATGGCAGGACGAAGGATTTGTCCTTTTTCGGATTGTTCCAAGCGTGCCGGACCGCCGCAGCAGTTGCCGCCATGCGGTCAGCAATGATCGGCCAGAGCGGAAATTTTATCTCCGAATGGGGGATAGATAATGCCGCGATCGGTAATGATCCCGGCCATCAGCTGATGCGGAGTGACATCGAACGCCGGATTATACACCCGCACCTGCGGTGGCGCCGTCGGCCGGCCGCAACGGCAGCCGCACCGGATTTCGTCGCCATCCCGCTGCTCGATCGGAATACCGGCACCGTCGGACAGCGTCGCATCGATCGTCGAATACGGCGCCGCCACGAAAAACGGGATATGATGATAATGCGCCAGCACCGCCACGCCATAAGTACCGATTTTATTGGCGGTATCGCCGTTGGCAGCAATACGGTCGGCGCCGACGATCACCAGTTGCACCTTTCCTTCCCGCATTACCTGTGCCGCCATATTATCGCAAATCGTCACCACATCGATCCCGGCCTGCCGGAGTTCCCACGCCGTCAGGCGCGATCCCTGCAGCAACGGTCTGGTCTCATCGGAATAGACGGTAAAAGATCGTCCCTGTTCGTGGGCGCGATAGAGCGGCGCCAACGCCGTACCATAACCACCGGTAGCCAAAGCCCCGGCATTGCAGTGGGTTAAAATTCCCATTCCGGGGCGGACCAGCACCACACCGAATTCCCCGATACTCCGGCACATGGCAATATCTTCCGCCAGGATACCAAGTGCGGTCCGGGCCAGAATCGTGCGCAGTTCCGCCGTGCCGAT
>JAQUZV010000295.1 GCA_028691155.1 Victivallales bacterium | reverse complement strand
CACCTATGAAGACACGTTCTATGTCATCGGCACGGTCGCCGGTCCCTATCCCTACCCGCTGATCGTCAAGGACTTCCAGTCGGTCATCGGCAAGGAGGCCCGCGCCCAGATTCTCGCCCATGAACAGCGCCTCCCCGACGAAGTCATCGCCTGCGTCGACGGCCGCAGCAACGCCATGGGGATCTTTGCCGGATTTCTGGACGATAAAGAAGTCAAACTCATCGGCGTCGAAGCCGGTGGCAGCGGCCTCGCCAGCGGCAAACATGCCGCCAGCATCTGCGGCGGCCACACGGGAGTCCTCCACGGCTGCAAAACCTATCTGCTTCAGACCGCGGACGGGCAGATCACCGAAACCCATTCCGTTTCCGCCGGACTGGACTATCCCGGCGTCGGCCCGGAGCACTCCTATCTGCACGACCTGGGCCGGGTGGAATATGTCACCATCGACGACGATCCGGCGGTGGCCGCCTTCGATACGCTGTCGCGGCTGGAAGGCATTATTCCGGCCATGGAATCCTCGCACGCGGTGGCCGAAGCCATGCGCCGTGCGCCGCAACTGCGTCACGACCAGATCATCGTCGTCTGCCTGTCCGGGCGCGGCGACAAGGACATGGACAACGTCAAACAATATAAACTGCACCGTCAGCAGGCTTGAACCGGGAGAAAAAAATGAATCGTTTTGAAAATATTTTTGCCCAATGCCGCCGGGAAAACCGCAAAGCGCTGGTCGCCTACGTCACCGCCGGCAATCCCAATTTGCCGGTCAGCGAAAAACTGATCCGCGCCGTCCTCGAATCCGGAGCCGACATCCTCGAACTCGGCGTTCCCTTCTCCGATCCCATGGCCGACGGCCCGGTTATTCAAAAAGCCGGGCAGATCGCCCTGCGCGCCGGTACCACGCTGCCCGACATCATCGCCATGGCCGGCCGCCTCCGTCAACACACCGACAAACCGATGGTGCTCTTCTCCTATTACAACGTCATGCTGGCCTACGGTCTGGAAAAACTGGCCCGCGATTGCGTCGCCAACGGCATCGACGCCTGGTTGACCGTGGACGTGCCGCTGGAAGAACGCGAAGAAATCCGGCCCACTGCCGAACGTGCCGGCATCGTGCTGATTCCCCTGGTTTCGCCCGCCACGCCGCCGGAACGGATGAAGACCATCGTGGCCGGAGCACAGGGCTTCGTCTATTATATCACCGTCAAAGGCGTCACCGGCGCCCGCACGGAACTGCCCGCCGACCTCTCGGAACATCTCGATACATTGCGCCGGCTCAGTCCGGTGCCGGTGGTGGCCGGATTCGGTATCGCCCCCCCGGAAATGGCCGCCACGACCGGCCAATATGCCGACGGCGTCGTCGTCGGCAGCGCCATTGTCCGGAGCATGGAACAGTATGCCGACCATGACCAGGCCATTGCCGCCACCGCCGCGTTTGTCCACAGTCTGGCCGATGCTTTGAAGTAAAACCGGTTCCGGCCGGACGTCAACCGCGTCCGGCCGTTCCCGTCGGGATCGCCATCCGGCGGCCCCGACGGGAACGTTCACCCATAATAACAGGTAAAAACACGCATTATGATTATCGAATTGAAATATAACGTCACCCCGAAACAGATCGCCGCCCTGTCTGACCTCATCCGGCAGCACGGTCGCACGCCGCGACTGCTCAACGGCCTGAAACAGATCGTCTTCAACATCTCCGCGGTCACCGGGGCAATTCGCGATCGGTTGCAGGAATTCCGCACTTTGCCGTTTGTCGACGACCTGCTGGAAACGGAAACCGCCCCCGATTGTTATGAAATCCGGCTGTTCTTCAAACTCAATGCCATCGAAGAAAACGTTTGGGACACCATGGCCCGACTTTCCGCCCTGCACTGCCGTTACGTTCGCAGCGAAGGCGAGCGCCGGATCATGATCGACCCGGTGGACGACGCACTGGCCGACACCCTGCGGCAACTTCCTTATGTCGACAGCGTCATGCCCGCCGGTCGCCGCTACAAGCTGGTCAGCCGCGAATACTGCCGAACCGATTCTGCCGTCAGCATCGGCGGCGCCGTCATCGGCCGCGGCAACTTCCAGTTCATTGCCGGTCCGTGCGCGGTGGAAAGTCTGGAACAGATGCGCACCGCCGCCGCCGCGTTGACCCGGGCCGGAGTGCGCATCATTCGCGGCGGCGCCTTCAAACCCCGCACCTCTCCTTACGATTTTCAGGGACTGGGACGGGAAGGTCTGGACATTCTGCGCCAAATCAAGGAAGAGTTCGGCGTGGCGGTAACCACCGAAGCCGTCAGCACGGAAACGCTCCGGGAAGTAGCCGAGGTGGCCGACTGCATCCAGATCGGAGCCCGCAATGCCCAGAATTACAATCTGCTCGAACGGGTCGCCGATACCGGCAAACCGGTGTTGCTCAAACGCGGCATGGCCTCCACGGTGGAAGAATGGTTTTCCGCCGCTGAATACCTGATGGCGCGCGGCTGTTTCGAGGTCATTCTTTGCGAACGCGGCATCAAAACCTTCGAAAGCGCCACCCGGAACACCCTCGATCTCAGCGCCGTGGTCATCGCCAAACGCGAAACCCACCTGCCGGTGGTGGTCGATCCCTGTCACGCCGCCGGCAGACTGGCCCTGATTCCGGGACTGTCCCGCGCCGCCATCGCCGCCGGAGCCGATGGACTGATCGTCGAAGCGCACCCCAACCCACCGGAGGCCCTGAGCGACGCCGCCCAGCAGATACCCACCGCCGATTTCGCGCAATACAAAGACGACCTGCAGCCGTTTATCGCGCTGATGGAAAAATACCAGTAGTTTTTTATCCCGCCAACCGTACGGCAAGTAGAAACAGGCGGTATCATTAACGGGGTAAAAAACAAAATCCGGACCACTCGGTCCGGATTTTATTATCCTTGCAAAACAAAAAAGGCTGCGCGCAATTGCGGCAGCCTTTTTTCCGGGTTCGGAGAAAGTTACTTTCTGCGGATCCCCAGTTCATCGGTCAGCGTCACATAGCGGGCGCTGTCTTCACGATTCAGATAAGCCAGAAGCCGACGGCGGGCGCTGACCATATTCAGCAGGCCGTGACGGGTGCTGTGGTCCTTCTTGTTCGAGCGCAGATGTTCGGTCAGTTCCTGAATGCGCTGCGTAAGCAGTGCGATCTGAACCACGGTGGAACCGGTATCTTTGTCGTTGGCGCCGTACTTTCCGATAATTTCCTGTTTCGTTGCCTTGTCCATTTGTCGATCCTCAATCTTGGCGCGACGGCGAGC
>JAQUZV010000294.1 GCA_028691155.1 Victivallales bacterium | reverse complement strand
CATTCAGAAACCAGTCGTACAGCGGACGGTGAATTTCAAATTCCAGCGTACAGATGGAATGGGTGATTCCTTCGATCGAATCGGACAGGCAATGGGCAAAATCGTACATCGGATAGATGCACCACTTAGCGCCGGTACGATGATGGGAAGTATGACGAATGCGGTAAATCGCCGGATCGCGCATATGAATATTGGGCGAATTCATATCGATTTTCGCCCGCAAAGTCCGGCTGCCGTCGGGAAATTCACCATTGCGCATCCGTTCGAACAGGTCGAGATTTTCCGCCACCGTCCGGTTGCGGTACGGACTCTCCTGCCCGGCCACGGTCAACGAACCGCGCCCTTCCTTGAGGTCGTCATGAGACAAGTCGCAAACATAAGCCAAGCCGCGCCGAATCAACTCCACCGCATACTGATACAGCCGTTCGTAATAGTCGGAGGCATAATAAATTTTATCGTCGCTCCAATGCCACCCGAGCCAGGAGACATCCTGCCGGATCGAGTCTTCGTATTCCGTGTCTTCCTTGGTGGGGTTTGTATCGTCCATGCGCAGGTGGCAACAGCCGCCGAACTCCGCGGCAATGCCGAAATCGAGGCAGATCGCCTTGGCATGACCGATATGAAGATAGCCGTTGGGTTCCGGCGGGAACCGGGTCACCACCGCGCCACCGTTTTTACCGTTGCTGACGTCGCCGTCCACAATACTGCGGACAAAATCCAATGATTCTTTTTTTTCTTCCGGCATTATGCTGTTTTCCTTATCCAAATAACCCGTTTTTTTGACCGGGAATGATGTTCTGATTTAAAGTAATTAAAATAATACGATTACCGCTCATGTCCAGACCCGGAAGCGAATACTTCGAGAGAAAATTGCCGCCGAACTCGATCCCCACCGGCCCCAACCGGGCCTCAACCGGGAAAAATCCGATAAAATCCGGTCGCTGACGGAAAAAGCGGTTTTATTCCACCTTCCCCCCTTGTATAAATCGCCGAATTTATTATAATGAAAGAGGAGGCGGGCGTCCCCGGGAAGTAAGGCGACGGATTAAATCATCAAGACGGTTTTATGGGCGGAATACTATTCGACATCAGTCAGGAAATCATCGACTCTCAACATCCGGCCATGGAAGTCATTCGCCACCGTGGTCCGCTCTGCAATGTCAAACATTTTCCCGAGGCCGGATTCAACGTCAGTCTCGGCGTCCGGCATTCCCCGTTCACCGATCTCACCGCCACCGGACACCAACCGATCTCCTATGAAGACGGCGACTGCTGGATCGTTCTGGACGGTGAAATTTACAATTACCGGGAAATCCGCCGTCAGCTTGCCGGGGAAGGATACTCCTTCAAATCCAATTCCGACGCCGAGACCGCGCTGGCGGCGTATTGTCGCTGGGGCAGCAAATGTATGCGTTATTTCCGCGGCGTCTTCGCCCTTGTCATCTACCACCGGATACGACGACAGTTTTTCCTGGCCCGGGATCGAGTCGGCGCCAAACCGTTCTATTTCATCAATCAGAACAACTGCTTCCGGATCGGTTCGGAAATCCGGCAATTTTTTTCCGCCCCGGACTTCCAGGCGCAGGTGAATTCCAAAATGCTCTACGGCTATCTGTTATCCGGCTGGTGCCGTTACGATGCCAAAACGCTCTGGCAGGGCGTTTATGAATTGTCTCCCGGACACTATATCGAAGAAAAACTGGACCGCTGGCAGCCGGGACGCGCCTTACAGTCACATTGCTGGTATCGCCATGATTTCTCTGCCGCCGCCGAAGAGCTCGACTTTGCCGCCGCCGCCGCCGAATACCGCCGCCGTTTCGACGAGGTCATGGCCGAACAACTGCGGCACGACTATCCGGTCGGCTATCACTTGTCCGACGATCTCGGGGCGGCGATTACCGCGGCGGTCGGCAGTCAAAGCGCCGGTAATCACCCGATAAAAACCTTTTCCCTGACCAATGAATACAATTATCCCGACAACATCCATCTGATCCGCCGGCTGCGCAAAAGTTTCCGGGCCGAAGAGCATCTCTGCGAATTTCACCACCGCGATTTCCTGATGGAATTCGACCGCATGGTTTATGCCAACGAGTTTCCGCTGGAATTCGGACGTCACACGTTCAGTTGGATGCTTTATGTCACCAACGCGGCCTGCCGCGGCCGGATTATTTTCGATAGCGAAGGAGCGGAGCAGTTTCTCTGCAGCAACGTCGATTTTTACCGGACTTACGTCAACCGGAAAAAGTACGACGCTCCCGCCGCCGGCTGCATTGCCGAATTTATCCGGCAACGGCGGTGCCACCACAGTCCCTGGCTGCAGTTGTTCCGAAAATGGCATCATCATGCTTTCGATCCGCAACGGAACGGAGATATGGATGCCGTCAATTCCGCCGCGCTGTGGGAGCGGTTCCCGAACGATCCCGGCTTTCTGACCGTCGGAATCAAAAGCGAAATTCCGGACCTGTTACGGGCGGATTTCCGCCATCTGACCGAAACCTTGTTGTTCCTGGATCGTTGCGCCACGCACGGCGGCGGAGAACTGCGCCATCCTTTCCTCGACCTGCGCCTGACGGAATTCAGTCTGCAACTGCCGTTATCGTTCAAACTGGCCGACGGAATTCCACTGGTGATTCTGCGCGAAAGTTTTGCCGATCTGCTGCCGGCGACGCTGCTGAAAAACAGCGATCCCGGCAGCGACGGCGCCGCCACCGATTCACACTGGCGGCAACGACTGATTCACACCATGCTGCTGGCCAATATCGATGATATTCTGCGCGAACCTTATGTCAACCGGGATAAACTGCTGAAGATGGTCCATGCGTTTTCGCACCGCCACCGGCCGTTTCCGATTTTGCTCTGGCGTCTGATTGCCGTCAACTGCTGGAAAAAAGCGTTCAATCTCACGTAATTGACGGCAAGTCTCATCAACCATAACGCAAGACCGCCGTTTGCGGCCGGGCGACGGGTAACGCCGCACCGGTCGTTCAGTTTCAACGCGATTGGTTCAGGCCGTCCATCGTCCGGCGAAAAGCGGCGGCACTGCGTTCGATGATCTTCCGGTCGACACAAAACGCCAACCGGAAGAAGCCGGGACAGCCGAAACCGCTGCCGGGAACCGCCAGCACATTGTGAGCCATCAGAAGACGACAGAATTCCACGTCGTCGGCCAGCGGCGACCGCGGGAAGAAATAGAAAGCGCCGCCGGGCATGGTATAGTCGATTCCGGCGTCATCCAACACTTTAGCCATCGCCAGACGCCGTTCGTTGTAGATATTCACGTCAACCTCCGCACCG
>JAQUZV010000293.1 GCA_028691155.1 Victivallales bacterium | reverse complement strand
TTGCGACAAGTTTGCGCTTTATCCGGGGATCGGCCGGATTTCCGGCGGTCGGTTGCACCTGAAAACCTCCGGCACCAGTTGGCTGGAGGCCGTTCGGATCATTGCCGAACACGATCCGGTGCTTTATCGGGTTATTCATAAGGCGGCCTGGGAGGGGTATGAGGAAATGAGCCGGATTTACCATACTTCCGCCGATATTTCCGCCATCAGGAATGTGGATGACCTTTACGACGACCAGTTGCCGGGATTACTGGATCAGCCCGCCGCCCGTCAGATGCTGCATATTACTTTCGGGGTTATTCTGAATAATAAATTCATTCGGCCGCTGTTTCTGGCGTTGCTTTACAAGTACGAACACGAATATATCGCGTCGCTGAAAAAGCGTTTTGAGCGACACTTGCAACTGCTGGGAATTCCGAAAAAACAATCGCCGCAGCAGTAGGTTGGCGATGTGCCGGGCGTAATTTCGGCATGACCAGGAGCCGTGGGACTGCGGCTCCGATGGCATTCAACGGCTAGTTTATTTATTCTTCGTCGGAGCGTTTGCCAAAACGCACCACCAGGTGAACACGGGCCTCTTCTTCACCGATATTTTCAATCAGGTGGTCGATGTCGCACTGATAGATCAGCACGTCGCCGGTTCCCAGCGACGTGCTGTTTTTGCCGGCGCCGACCCGAACTCGGCCCTGAAGCACGGTCAGGTATTCTTCCGTCCCGGTATAATGGGCGTGGGAGCTGAGCTTGGCGCCAGGCTGAAAGGTCAGAATATAGAGTTCCAAGTCTTCGGCCAGGGAAATCGGCGACAGCACATTGATGGTGACGCCCTGCTGGTCGGAGTCCAGCGTTTTGATGTCGTCCTTGCGATTGATTTCGAATTTACGGACGTTTTCCTCCTGTCCTTTGAGCATGGCATTGAAATCCAGTCCCAGCGCGTGGGCAATCTTCCAGGCGGTGGCAATGGTCGGATTGGCCTTTTCCGCCTCGATCTGGGACAGCATTGCTTTGGAGACCCCGCTTTTGCGCGATAATTCATCCAGCGATAAATGTTGTTTCTTGCGTTCCTTGCGCACGTTCGCGCCGATGGAAGGTGGTTCCGGAATTCTGCTCAACATGACGGCTGTTTTCTCCCTGACGATATTTTTCAATTACCATACACCATAGTGCCGGGCATTGCAAGTCCCCCCGGGGCCGTCTTCATCGCAGGACGGAAAACGAATAAAAAGGGCATTATCCCGCGTGTGGTGCTCCGGCGGCAAATCGGGCGGCAACGGCGTGAAGTCGTGACGCTTCCTCGCACACCCGCCGCAATTCTTCCAGCGGCAAGGCGGCGGTGACCGCCGGTTCCGTCGGTTCGCCATAGCCGTCACCGCCCAACCCGGCCGAGCGGATTTTCTCCAGGCGGACTCGCATCAGGTCACGGATTTCTTCGGCATTGTCGATGCCTCGGAAATAGGCGACATGAAACCCGAGTGTTTCCGGCATTCCTTTGGCGGTGGCGGTGGGCATTCCGCCGCCACCGCCGGCACTTTCAACCTTGAGGTCGGCAATACCGAACAGCCGTTGAATCGGGCCCTGGACAATGGAAATATTCTGGATATTGGCAAAGGTCATGGTCATTTCGCGAACCATAACGACCCCTTCGCGAATGCGCATCGAGCGGTCGGACACCTTGTACCAGCGCAATTCGTAATCCAGCCGCATTGCCATGTAGGAGATGAACGTCTGGCACCAACTGTAGAGCAGAAATACGGCGGCCAGCAGCAACACGGCCAGCCAGGCGGAATCGGAACCAAATTTTTGGGTCAGATGCCGATAATAGCTCAGCCCGAAAATCAGTCCGGCAACGGCGGCAAAGAACAGTCCGATGGTATTCTTGATGAGCCAGCAATAAAAGCGGTAGCGGAAGAAATTATAGGAGGCCCGGAAAACCCGCAACGATTGTACGTCGCCCATGGGATCGTCGGGTTCGGAGGGTACTTTCAGCAACCGCAGCATTTGTTTTTTCAGCCATTCATACATGATGTGGATCCTCCCCGACCGCGGGGACGAGCTGTTCCAGGGCGGCCCGCGCTCCCGCCAGTTCCCGGCGGATATCTTCCAGAATCGCGGTCTGGGAGGTATGCGCTTCGTCGGTCGCGGCGGTCTGACCGCCGTTCAAATCGCGATAACCGCGCATCTGCGAATAAATGAAGCTGCGGATATATTCGTACTCGTGCAATCCTTCGATCCGCATTTCGGCGGCGGCGTTGCCGGAGGCGGTCTGAATCATGATGTCGGCCAGATTGAACCACCGCTGGATGACGCTGGAGGTCAAGTGGATGTCCTGAATGCGCGAATAGGTGAGATTGACTTCGCGACGGATAAGGAACCCCCAACGCATTGAAATGCCTTTGGTGTCGAAATGGTAGCGCAACGTGAAGTAGCGTATCAACAGTACCGGCAGAATCAGAAAAATTCCCGGTCCGGAGAGAATGGAACGGAGCAGATACAGTTACAACAATGCCGGAGAGGGACGGCTGATGGCAAATACGCATTCATCGTTCATGACGACAGATCTCCTGTTTTCGGGACAAGCCGGAACCGGTCAGGCCGATTATTTTTTTCATAATTATGGCTTGCCTTCCGCCGATTGCAAGGAAAAAGGCGGGGAAAATGAAAAAATAATAACCGGTGAAACAGTAATAATCGGCAGCAAAAAACGGTAGAGGAGCGATGTCGAAAAAGAACTGTTCCTGATATTTCAAGCCACCTTTTCCATGGTGGACCATTTCACGGACGTTATCTTACGCCATAATACTGGTCGTCGCCCGTCGTCGCCCTATTTCGTCGTCGAAAGAGGGCCCCCGGCAGTATATGAATATGGGCGAATTTTATCCGAAGGGGGGATAAAGTAGCGTACGGAAATGCCGCCGACAACCCCAACCTGTGCTTTCGGAACTTTTTGGCCGGTCGGGGATTTGCTTTGGCTCCATTCACGCTACCATTTGATCAATCTGGAAATCGAATGTGCGCATAACTACGAACACGATCACCAGCTTACAAGTCTTCTTCAGACCTTACCGGACATATGTCCTAATCGGGATTGTGTCGTGCGGTGGCGTCAAAAATAATTTACGTCACAAAATCCACATTGTCAATGGCTGTAATTATCATCTCAGGGGAGCTTTTTTTGAACTTTTGAGGGAAAAAACTGGTAGCGGGTTTCGGACTTGAACCGAAGACCTACGGATTATGATTCCGTCGCTCTAACCAGCTGAGCTAACCCGCCACCTTGGTGCAGGCCCTTAACATAACCGGATTATTCCGGTTGT
>JAQUZV010000292.1 GCA_028691155.1 Victivallales bacterium | reverse complement strand
CCGCACAGTTCGGCCATTTCGCCGACGCTGGAGGAGAGCCCGCCGGCGCCGTTGTCGGTGATAAAGCGGTACAGGCTCTTGTCGCGGGCTTCGTAGATGAAGTCGGACATCTTCTTCTGGGTGAGCGGATCGCCGATCTGCACCGCCTGGGTGGGGCTTTCCTGATGCAGTTCTTCACTGGAAAAAGTAGCCCCGTGAATGCCGTCCTTGCCGATGCGGCCGCCGGCCATGACGATCAGGTCGCCGGGCTTAATCGATTTTTCGTGTCCTTTGACGCCGTTGATGGTCCGGGGCAGGGTTCCCACCGTACCACAGTAGACCAGCGGCTTGCCGCAGTAGCGTTCGTCGAAATATTCCCAGCCCAGACCGTAGGGGATTCCGCTCTGGTTGCCGCCGTCGATGACGCCCTTGTGGATGCCGTCGCGCAACCGCCGCGGGTGGAGCAGGCCTTCCGGCACGTCCTTGGGGTCGGTGAACGGGGAGCCCAGGCAGTAACCCCAGACGTTGATGAGCAGGTCGGCGCCCTGGCCGGTGCCGAGCGGATCGCGGTTGACGCCGACGATTCCGGTCATGGCGCCGCCGTAGGGGTCGAGGGCCGACGGACTGTTGTGGGTTTCCACCTTATAGACCAGATGGACCTTGTCGTTGAACTCAATTACCCCGGCATTGTCGTGAAAGACCGAAACCAGCCAGTCCACGTCCTGCCCGATTTCACGGGTACTTTTCTTGATATAGGATTTGTAGCAGGAAACGATGTTTTCCCGTTTGCCGTTTTCATCGGTGTATTCGATGGCGGCGTCGAAAATTTTATGTTTGCAGTGTTCCGACCAGGTTTGCGCCAGCACTTCGAGTTCGACATCGGTGGGTATGGCGGTCAAGCCGACGGCCTCCCGTCCCGTCGCGGTTCGGAAATAATCCTGAATGGCTTTCATTTCCGCCAGACTCAGCGCCAGGATTCCCTTGCGGCTGATTTCCTGCAGTTCGGCGTCGCCGACTTCGAGATCATAGGTGCGCACCTGGCCGCCGCCGGTAGCGGTGACCACCGGCAGATGCAGCGGAATACCGTTTTCCTGTACTTCCGCTCCGGACAGAATTTGGATGGATTCAATCAGTTCGTTGGCTAACAGTTTGCGGGCGATACGGTCCACCACCTTGCGATCCGGCTGGTCGAAAAACATATATTCGACCGAGCTGAATACCTTTTCGCCTTCGTTCAGCCGCCGTCCGATAATATCGCCGACGGCTTCGCCGGCGGTCCGGCCGACGTTGTCGGTGACACCGGGTTTGTAGCCGACGATGACCATGAAATCGAACTTATGTCCTTCCGGGATGGAAGCGCCGACCACACTGGTCTGCAGGACGGGATTGGCCAGTTCGGCCGCGATTTGCCGCACCTGTTCGGCGGTGATCTCCGCCCGGATGGTATAGATGTCACGGGTTCTGACCGGTCCCGTGGTCAAACCGAGGAAGTCCCCTGCCTGTTTGGTTATTGCTTCGCCCCGGGGATCGTGCCACTTTGCCAGCGGGGATATTTCGATACGGTAGTCCATGTATTTACTCCAGTTCTGTAATTTTATCGCCGTTTACTAGAATCACAGGAAATCTAATCCCGTTTTACTGCTTTTTTAAGCCGGATAGCGATTTTTTTTGCTTTTTTATTCGCCATGCGGGTGGGAGGTAGTGTCGTTGTGACGCTATGTCGTCCTCCGGTCGAATAATAAAACCGGGGGCGGGAAAGCAACGGTTCGGTTCGATTCGTCGCCCGGTCGATATGGACAGGGTCGGTTGGTTGCAAATCCGTGCCGGGATGGTGGATCGGTCAGTTCCACACGTAGACCATCCCGATGGTGACGATGGTCAGGACGATAACCGTCAGGATGATCCGGTTGCGCCGCACGGCATGGCGATACCGGTTTTGGGCGGTGGCTTTCCGGGGACGGGTGGACCGCAGGTAGCGCGCCAGGCGCTTGCGGTCGGTGCCGCGCCGGGAATAATCGACCGGGATAAATGATTTGGGGCGGGGGCGCGGCATCTTTTTCCTCTATATCCGGGTGGACAGATAGACCGCGACGGCAATAAGCAGCAGTCCGACGGTCAGAATGGTCGCTACCGGCAGGGTGACGATCAACCCCAGGCGCAAGAGTTGTCCGAACGACAGCGATGCCAGTTCCAGCGCCGGCGCCGTCGACGGCGCGGCCGCGCCGCGGCTGCCGGCTGCCGCCGCCATTTCTTCCAGACGATTGCTGCGGCGGATCAGTTCCAGACGGCAGTCGTTAAGTTGCTTCATGGCGGTCGCCAAGGCGGCGCCGCGTTGTTCCTCCGGCCAACTGTCGGTGTCGATGGCGGTGATTTCCTGTAGGGCGGCGGCGGCGAATTGTTGCAGTTCTTCCGTTTCGCACAACAGGCGGCGCCATTGTTCCGTTCCGGCTTCGGCGGCGCCGCCGGCTTCCGCACAGCGGGCGGTCATGTCGCGCCGGAATTTGACGAATTCTTCGAAGCGGCCGCGAAGGGCTTTATCGGTAGCGTTATTTCCGTTCATCGCGTCATATTCCTTTAAAAAAGTTGTTGCTTTTTCCGTATCCCGAGCCGGTCATCGTTTCTGCGCAAAGGTGATGCGCGGATCGACCGCCACGTACAAAACGTCGGACAGCATGATTCCGGCGAGGGTCAGAGCGCCGCCGAAGCCGAACAGCGCCATCAGCAACGGGTAGTCGCGGCTGGACAACGCCAGCATCGACAGGTCGCCCATGCCCGGAATGCTGAACACATATTCCACGATAATGCTCCCGGCCACCAGTCCCGGCAACAGTCCGGCGAACAGCGTGACCAGAATAATCATGGCGTTGCGCAAGGCATGCTTGAAAATCACCAGCAGCTCTGGAACTCCTTTGGCCCGCGCCGTCCGGATATAGTCCTGTCCGATCACTTCAATCATTCCCGAACGGGTATAGCGCGACAATCCGGCAAATCCCGCATAACTCAGACAGGTCACCGGCAACACATAGCACATTATTTCATTGAGAACTATCTGCGGGGTGGACAAGCCGGTAATGTCAACCGGCGCAATTCCTTTCAGCGGAAAAATCGGCCAGTACCCGCCGACGCACACGCCGGCCTGCAGCATCAGCGCCACCCAGAATACCGGCAGCGAATAGAGGAAAAACAAAAAAATCGTGATCAGCCGGTCCGACTTGGTGTCCGGGCGGATAGCCGAATAAATGCCCAGGGGAATCGCCAGTAAATAGGTGATGGCGATCGCCAGCAGATTCAGGCGCAACGTGACCGGCAACCGTTCCATGATCAGCTCGGTTAC
>JAQUZV010000291.1 GCA_028691155.1 Victivallales bacterium | reverse complement strand
ACGATAGATCCGGATATAATCGGCGACGGCTTCGTCCAGAGAAAAGAGCGGTTCCCGGTAACCCAAATGCCGCAATCGGGCCATTTCGGCACAGGTATAATACTGATAGCGGTCGCGCAGATGCGGCGGCATGTCGATGTATTCCAGTTGCAACGGACGATCCATGGCGGCGAAAATCGCCCGGGCCAGCGCATTCCAGGTTTCCGCTTTGCCGCTGCCGATGTTGAAAATGCCATATCCCTGCGGATGTTCCAGCAGAAACTTTACCATCCTGACGGCATCCTTGACATAGAGAAAATCCCGCTGCTGTTCGCCGTCACGGTAGTCCGGACGGTGGGAACGGAACAACTGCAGCTTGCCGGTGGCGGTGATCTGTTCGTAAGCCTTGCTGACCACGCTGCGCATTTCACCTTTGTGCTGTTCGTTGGGACCGTAAACATTGGTGAATTTCAACCCGGTGATCCGGTCCAGCCAACCCTGCCGGCGCGCGAAAAGATCGAACAACTGCTTGGAATAACCATACATGTTCATCGGCCGCAATTCCTGCAGCCGGGCCACGTCGTCGTCATAGCCTTTGGCGCCGTCACCGTAGGTGGCGGAGCTGGAGGCGTACAAAAAACGGACGCCGCGGTCGATGCAGTACTGCGCCACTTCGCGGGTGTAATGAAAATTATTGTCGATCAGGTAGGTGGCATCCTTTTCCGTGGTGCTGGAACAGGCTCCCAGATGAATTACGGCATCAAGATGGTCAGGCAGGCGCTCTTCCCGGACCAGACGACGGAATTCCTCCTTTTCGAGATAATCGGCGAATTGCAGCGCCCGGAGATTTTTCCATTTGTCGCCGGTGCCGAGATGATCGACGGCCAGAATGTCGCTGATGCCATGGCGGTTGAGTTCCCAGATCATGGAGCTGCCGATCAGTCCGGCCGCTCCGGTTACGATATACATGATAACGTTGGCTCCTGCTTGTTTCTCAGTTTTGATAGCCGGCGGTGTTCTGGCCGATTTTGACCCCGGGCATGGCCGTCAGGGTCAAGGTTGCCATTACCGAATGATCGGCTTCCCGATCTCCGTCGTCATCGCGGCTTTGACTTCTCGAGGCAATCAACGCCACTTCCCAACAGTGGAACCGATGGGCGATCTTGGCTCTCTGCTCGGTGACGAATCCGGCTTCCACATCATAGTAAATGTCATAACCGATTTTGGTGTCCCGCTCGAACGGCAACGCCGTTTCAAATCCCATATTGATGGTTTGGTTGCGGGAATAACTGCGGCGGAAGGCGCTGCCGGATTCAATATCGGTCAAAGTACTTCCCATGGAATAAATGGAACGCTGCTGATAAGCATCCTGATAGTTGTAGGCCAGGTAAACGGAAAGATCGTCGGTCACCTGATAACGAATGGTGTTGTTCCATTTGTTGACCCAGTGCGGCATCGGACCGCAACGGCTGACCTGATAACCGTAACGCTGGGTTTTTACCCAGTCGTCCTTGCTGCCGCCGGCATCGATCAGCAACAGCGATTGATAGGACAGCCGGCTGGTCGGTTTGAAGTTCAGGATGGTGCCGAAATCGCCCAGATGGTTGAAGTCGTCCTGCTGGTTGTAATGATAGTCGATATAATTTTCCATCGACGCCCATTCGTAGATGCTTTCCGCCCCGTAATTGCCGCGGCGGGTCTGCAACCGATTCTGGAACCCGATACGGCTGAAGTTCTGTTCGTCGAGCCGGTCGGTGTCGTCGAAATAATAGAGGTAATCGGCCGATGTGGTCGGCTTGGGCAGGAAGGTATAATTGGTGTAGGGGACGAACACGTGCCGCAGGCCGTCGAGTCCCCAGAAATGGTTTCTGACGTTCTGCCAACTGCGGTATATCTTGGTGTTGGCTTCGAAGCCGATTTCCGCGGCATAACGCATGACATAACCGCCGTAATTGTCGTAGTTGACGACGGTGGCGTTGTTGTTGGGCAATTCCGGATCGTCGGCGATAAACAATGAGGTCAGATCATTATAATCTATTTTCTGCTCCGACGATTTGTTGTAATAGGTCAGACGCTGGCTGACACGTGGAATGAAATTCAGCCAATCGAGGTTGATCGGATAATACAAACTGTGCAGGGTGTCGAAGCGGATGGCGTCATAACTGGCCGGATCGACCTTATTGCCGGAGGTGCGGGGAGAGTCGTAATTGCGGAACATCATGCGATAGTAACCGGCGGAGGTTTCACCCTGGTAATAGAGGTTCTTGAACAGTTCCTGGCGCGGGACGTCGAGCCGGAATTCCGGCATGGTCTGCACCTTGGTGTCGAAGTCGTTGACCCGGGGACTGAAATAGCCGCCGAGACTGAAGTCGTCGAACTGGTATTCCAGGCCGGCATAGGTGGACGGCTGCGGATCGTTGGTGGCACGGGCGGAAAAGTAGTCGTCCAGAAAATAGTAATCGCTGATTTTTTCGAAATTGCCCCGGAAGTCCAGTCGCGAGGTCAGATGGGTCAGATTAGACAGCTTGATGTCGTAGCGTTGACTGGGCAGTTCCAGACGGTAGCGGTCGCGGTCGTTATCCCCGAACGAGGGGTGATTGTCGTAAATATTGTAGAAGAAAAGTTGGGTCTTCGACTGCTCGGTGTCAATCCAGGTTTCGTTGCCGTAGCCGATGCCGTGTTTGGAATAGTAGTCCAGATAAAAGCGGGAATCGGTGTTGGGATAGTCGTAGAGATGAAATTTTTTCGAGGTCTGGACAAAATATCCCCAATCACTGTCGGAACCGCCCTGAATCTGGCAGATTCCCGGCCCCTCATAATCGGGGGCGTAGATCATCGGCACCCACATGACCGGCAGTCCGGCAATATTCAGCGTACAGTCATAACCCCAGTAACTGTGCTGGCCGCGGTCGAAATTATAGTCGGACAGGTCGTTGGGATTGCTGCGGGGGCGAATCTCCAGTCGGCGGCAACCGAAAGAGTAATGCTCCTGCTCGTTTTCCACATATTCACAGGACGTGACGTCGGCATTCATAACCGTAATCGTCCCCGCCGGGGACCGGGTGGCCGATTCGCCGCGGCAGAAGAAGTTTTTGTAGCCGGCAAAGAATTTGTCGAATTCCATCAGTCCGGTCCGGAAGTTGCCGGAAATCCGGTCGGAACGGAAGAAGTCGCAGGGATAATAGGTCTTGACCAGCAACACCTGCCCGCCGGTCGGAACGCTTTTGTATCCGACCACTTCCAGCAACGCATCGGAAGAATCGCGGGTCCGCAGAAATGATTCCAGGGTCATTTCGGTAATGGCGGAACGGGTGCGGCGCAACGAGATATTGCCGCCGGCGTCGAT
>JAQUZV010000290.1 GCA_028691155.1 Victivallales bacterium | reverse complement strand
CCCGATTACCGTATATTTGCCGATGTTGTCTCCGTTTCGGGTCTCCGTACTCAGATTTTTCAGCCATTTGACATCATAGGTCACCAGTCCGGCAAACAGGAGAATGCCGGCGACGGACAACCCGGTTTCCGGCATGCTGCCGTGGCGGAAAAGATGGAGGCTCAACGCCAGGATCAGGCCCGTTGCCAAGTATAACCCGAATATTCCCCGCCGGCTTAGATCGCGACGAAGAAAAGATCCCGTCCAATTCATAACCCAGAAGGTACCGGCCACCGCAACCAGGGGGAGAACAAGCGAACTCTTGCTATACATCATAAAAATACCGGGGATGACGATCCCGTTCAGCAACGAAACAACGGCGAATCCGACGCCGGCAGTGACCGTTGCCAGCCGTTTTTTCCTGATGCGGTCGTCCAGAATCAACAGCAGCGCGACTTCGCCCAGGGACAGGAGCGCGAGCACTCCATTGTCGGCAAGAAGTAATTGGGTGATCGCGGTTATTCTGGTCGCCGGAACGGCAACCAGGGCGGTGGCGGTCAGCCCGATTCCCAGCAACAGGTAGACCCGGTTCATAAAGCGGTAACTTGAAAATACGGTCGGGTCGTTTGCAACCTGTCGGAGGTCACGGGAACCCGCGGCTTGATAATCTCGTAACATTATTTCATGTGCTCCGTAATTGATCCGCAATAAGAAAGAACAAAACCGGATATATCGACGGAAACATAATATTCCCACGGGCCGATTGCAATATTTTTACGTCATATTCTGGCGGCAAAATCCGGAAGCGTGGTTGAGAGGAGGAAAATAATTCCGGTCGCGGTCATCAACCGGTATCGCGGCGGATGGTGATCCGGCGTGATAATTGCGGCAACTGGCATATCATCTGCGTAGAAAAACAACCGAAAATAATTTTGCTTGAGGATGGTCATGAACAAGATTGCCTATAATGCGATGTCGGGGATGGCGGTGGAAATGCACCGGCAGGAAATTATTGCCGCCAATCTGGCCGCCGTGGACGTGCCCGGCTATAAAAGCGAATTCCTGGTGACCAGTCCGTTTCTGAACCAGCTCAACGAGCAGGGGCTGGACGGGGTGAAAGGTGGGCATGTCAAGGTCGATTTTGAACAGGGTGCGTTGAAAAATACCGGGCGCCGACTCGATTTCGCCTTGCAGGGCGAAGGTTTTTTTCAGGTCGGCGACGCCGCGGGAAAAGAACTTTATACCCGCAACGGCGCGTTTCGGGTGGACAG
The DNA here is from genome assembly GCA_028691155.1 of Victivallales bacterium. GTDB lineage: Bacteria > Verrucomicrobiota > Lentisphaeria > Victivallales > SZUA-371 > SZUA-371. Next base: position 2,091 of record JAQUZV010000290.1, on the reverse strand, counting down.
CAATTTGCGGCTGATTACCGACAACGGCATGGCGGTGCTGGATGAAAACAACAACGAAATCATGTTTTTGCCGCAGGATGATTTGAATCGACTGGAGGTCAGTCCCGAAGGTGAACTGAAGGTGATGGGGGATGCATCGCAGAATTATGCCTACCGTACGATCGGAAAATTGAAAATCCGTCAGATCGCCAATCCGGAAGACATGGAGCGTTTGAGCGGCAGTTACTTCCGGATGAAGGAAGGTACGACGGCACGGGCGTTTGCCGACAATACGCCGGAGGTGGCGGTGCGCAACGCCGCGCTTGAAGAAGCCAACGTTTCCGCCATGAAGTCCATGACCATGCTGATTCAGAGTTCGCGCGACTTTGAAATGTGCAACAAGGTGATGCGGATGCTGTCCGAATCCTACGGCAAGGAACAGCAGACCTTCAACTCGTGAATGAATGTTTGAAAAAATCATGACCATAAACGGCTTTTAGGCCGGAATCGCACCGCAGGAGAATTGCAATGAACCGTACTTTATGGATTGCCGCCAGCGGCATGGAAGTCCAGGAACTGCGTACCAATACGATCGCCAACAATATTGCCAACGTCAGCACCACCGCCTACAAACGCGGCGTGGCCGAATTTCAGGATATGCTTTATCAGCGCATGGCCGCACCGGGGTCGTCGACGGCGGCGGCTTCCGACATTCCGTCCGGGCTTCAGATCGGGACCGGGGTGGCGACCGGCTCGGGGACCAAATATTTCGGGCAGGGAGAACTTCAGTCTTCCAGCTCCGACCTGGATGTTGCCATTCAGGGGTCCGGATTCTTTCAGGTTCAGATGCCGGACGGGCAATTGACCTACACCCGCGCCGGGTCGTTTTTCCGCAATTCCTCCGGCATGGTGGTTACCGCCGAGGGTTATGAGGTGGTCGGCTTCCCGACCATCAGCACCAACGCCTCCTCGATTACCATTGCTTCCGACGGAACCGTGTCCGAAACCGTCAACGGGCAGACTTCCGAAAAGGGACGGATCCAGTTGGCCCGGTTTGCCAATCCGGAGGGGTTGGCTTTTATCGGACGTAATTTGTACGGCGAATCCGAGGCCAGCGGAGCGCCGCAGTTGGGGAATCCCGCCACTTCCGATTTCGGCACGTTGCAACAGCATTATCTGGAAGGCTCCAACGTGGAAGTGGTCAAGGAAATGGTCGATCTGATTGCGGCGCAGCGGGCCTATGAACTTAACTCCAAATGCATCAAATCGGCCAGCGAGATGTTGCAGATGGTGGCGAACATGAAATAACGGGCGGGAACGGAGAATGAGACGATGATTAACCGGATAACCATGATCGTGCTGATGGTGACCGTCGGCATGGCGACACTGGTGCGCGCGGCGGCAACGGCGCCCACCCGGGTGCTGCGACTGAAAAATATGGTGACGACTCGGGAGCGGACGGTTTTTCTACGCGATCTGGTGACCAACCGGGCCGTATTGACCGGGGAAGAGGCCGACTATGAAATTTTCAAGACCCCGGTCGACGGCGACGTGACCATGTCGATTGTCGATATTGCCTACATGCTGCAGAAGTATCCTTCGTTGATGACGACCCGGCTGAAGGGCGAACGCAACATTGTCTTCAAGCATGTGACGGATATGTACAGCCTGGATCAGGCCAAAAAATTGATGGTGCGGTATTTGAAAGGGCGCGCCCCGTGGCGGGACTGGGATATCGACGTGGTGTTCAGTCCCAACGATGAAACGTTGATTTCCCGCATGGGGACCTTCAGTCGGATGGAGGCCGAGCCGACCGACAGCCGGAGCATGATCGGGACTGTCGATTTTCGCGTCAGCTTCTATGACGAACACGACCGGCTGATCGGCAAACTCAATCTCAGCCCGAAAATCCTGTGCCGGGCGGAAGCCTATGTGATGCGGGAGTCCCGGGCCAAAGGCCATGTGCTGACCGCCGCCGACCTCAAAGCCGTTCCCATCTGGCTGGGCGACGAGAAAAAAGGCTTGATTACCGATAAGAAAGCCGGGATTGGCAAGGAACTGGCGAAAGGATTAACTGCCGGCGATTACCTTCGGACCGTCGATCTGCTCAAT
>JAQUZV010000289.1 GCA_028691155.1 Victivallales bacterium | reverse complement strand
ATGCCGGACTGGCGCTGTGCGGCACCTATCCGCCGGGCGTCGGAGCGGAGTTTTACCGCGACGCCGCCGCCACCGCCAACCGTCACGGTATCCCCGTGCTGCTGGATGCCTGGCGGGATATTTTACCTACGTTGACCGCCGGAGTCACCTGGCTGAAAATCAACCGGGAAGAATTATCCGCCCTGACCGGCAACGCCGACCCGGTGGTCGGAATGCGGCAATTGCTGGCCCGTTACCCGATCCGTTATCTGGCTGTCACCGCCGGCGGCGGCGCGGCCTACTGGTCCGACGGACGGGATTTTTACCGGTTGTCCTGGCCGCGGCTGGAGGGCATCGTCAATCCGATCGGAGCCGGCGACACCTGTTCGGCGGTGACGTTCGCCGAATATCTGCGCCACGGCGATCCGCCGGCCGCCTTCGCCGCCGGACTGGCCGCCGCCAGCGCCAGTTGTCTGACCGAAACCGCGGCGGACTATCAACCGGACCGGGCCGTGGCATTGCGCCAAACGATTACGATCGAACTGATTACTCCTTAGCAACCGCAACCGCCGCGTCCCGTTCCCTCCGGATCTTGTCCCAGGTGCAGGTCAGGGTGAAATCCGCCCCCTTCCGGGCATATTGCAGCGCCTGACCGGTCATCGGGTCGACCGGAAGCTGCGGCAATATTGCCGGAGTCAGCGCGGCGAGAGTGTCCGGATAGGAACCGTGCCGATGGCGATAAAGATGCAACGCCAGGGTTGCTCTGGTCATGACGATTTCCGAATTGATCTCGGCGACATGACGCGGCAACACTTCCAATCCGCCGCCCATCCGCCACTGCGACGGCCCGCCGTCGGACCGCTGACGCGCCAGAACCCAATAAGGCCGGGCTAAATCGGCGTGCAGGCGAAGCATCTGTTCCAGATAAACTGCATAATGATGATAGACCAGAGGGAAAAAAGCCATCTGAATCCTGGACGGCCCCAGCATTTGTTGATAAAGGGGGATGGGGCGCTGTTGCAGCCACGCCTTGAAAAGATCGCACCCGAAACTGGTTTCCCCGCTCAGCGCCGTCGCCATCCCCTGCTGAAAATCAATCGTATTCAACGCGGTCAGCAGCCGCCGAGCCGAATCGGGATCGATCCCGTAACCGGCCAGCAAACGATTCAAATAAGACAACGTTATTCTGACGCAGGCGACATTCACCAGTTGATCGATGGCAAACACCCCGCCGGCAGTAAGTTTCCCCGCGGCCGTCAAACTGTCGACCGCCACCCCGTAACCAGCCGCCGGCTTCCCGGAAGCAACCTCGGTGATCATCTTCGCGGCCAGAATCCGGAACATATTGCGCTGTTGTGCCAATTCTGGGATCAGGATATCGAACCCGCCGCTGTAATCGCGCGGATAAATGGCATAAGGCTTGCCGCTGCCACGTTGAAAAATAGTAATGGCCATGGTCAGGGACGGAGAAGCCAGCAATCGACGCGCCACGGCCAGGTCCGATTCCGTCCATCTCACAATCTGACGGCCGGTACGGGGACGATCCAACAATTTCTGCCATTCTTTGCCGGCGGGATCGGCCCGCAATAAATTGTAGGCCGCGAGAAAATCATAAGCGCCGTTTTCCGTTTCCTGATAAGTCGATGACGACGGCAATTGCCGCAGTTCACAACCCACGCCCTGCTGCCGCAGCGCGACCAGCAACTGCCGCACTTCCCGCCGTCCCCACCAGTTGCCGACGAGGGTGATCGCCATATAGACCAGAACCAGTCCCAGCACCGTTTGGGCCAGGAGCTTCACCCGCCATCGCCGTCGGGGCGATTTGAACTCATGCGTCAGCCAATACTGCGTCACCGCCGCCGCCGCCAGCGCCAGCAATATTCCACCGATCAGGGCATACATGTCACGAGAAAGTAATGGTAAATACATAATGAACTCCTTTCATATCGAGTTTATTGTTGTTGTCGTTATTCATCGTATTCGGAAGCACAACGGCAAAAGTCATCCCCCGCGTCGTCGCCGGGACGATTTGAATTCATATCCCGACCCATACCGCGTCGCCGCCGCCATCATGGCCACCAGCCGACACCCGATAAGGGAAGGAACGCATTTATTTCATGAGATAACCGCAGTAACGTCATGAAATATCTCCTTCCATAACAGCAGTCAGAAGCACAGCCGTGCCCGCCGCGGATTTGTTCCGGCCGGCCGCCACCATCACCATGGCGCAGTCGCGCGGCAACCCCAGCTGAACAAGTTGCTCGACTTCGGCCCGGAACGGCTCCGTCTCGTCGGCCGGATCGGAAAGCGACCAGCGATCCAGAACAACCATGGCCAGCAGCACCAGCGCGGCGACCCGGGAAAAGATCTTGATGCCGCGGCAAAATCCCGACGCCGGTGCCGCGGCGGCAACGTCTTCCCGCCAGGCCGCCTGCCCGGCGGCGAGCACCCGAGCTTCCAGTTCCGGCGGCGGGTCCGGCGCATACAGCCGTGCCAGATACGATTCGGGATCGATTTTCCTCTTCATACTCACAGCCTCCGCTCCAGATAGTTTTTCAGTTTTTTCAGAGCATAACGGTAACGGCTGATTACGGTATTGACCGACACTTCCGTCAACACGGCAATTTCCGCAAAAGTCTTGTCCAGATACGTTTTCATCACCACCGCCTCGCGCTGCTCGACCGGCAGTTCCGCCAAGCCACGGCGCAACTGCCGCAGCATCTCCTCGGACTCCGGCGCCGGCGGCGGTGACCCCATCACCCGGAACGCGGCATATTCCTGTTGCCGCCGCTCCCGCCGCCGTTCCTGCCGCTCCCGGTCATAGGCCAGATTCGTGGCCATACGGTAAAGATAAGCCCGGATGGCAGCACTTTTCGCCACCTGCCGTCGCCGTACGGCGACTTTGACAAACAACTCGCTCAGCAAATCTTCCGCCTCGACGCCGGAACCGGTCAACCCGACCAGATAGGCGTAGAGTTCGCGCCCGGCATAGCAGTAAATCTTTTCCAGCGCCGCCGGGTCATCGGCCTGCATCAGCTGTCGGATCTCGGTTTCCGGGTTATTCATCGGTGTGGTTATCCGGGTTGCGGGTTCGATTTTTTATTAATATGACGTCGCCCCCGAAGATTTTCTTTTAACCGGCGGGAAAATAACCGCATTTTTCCCGCTCCCGTCCTCCCGGCATAAACCAGTCCGACCTGAACCGGTCCGGGAACGGCGGGATATAACTGCACCCATGAAAATTCCCGGGGAATTTCCCTCTATTTCTTTCCCGCCCCACCGCCGGAACGGCGGCATAGCCCCGTAACCATATCTCCCGTTTTTTTGTTTTTACCGCCGCCGCCGCCGCTTTATATTACGCCATC
>JAQUZV010000020.1 GCA_028691155.1 Victivallales bacterium | reverse complement strand
CAGGGGCGCACCATGCAGTGCAAGGCTTTTGCCGATGGCGAGTTGAAGACCGGCACCCCGATTACGGTAATATCATATTTGGGCGGCGATTGTTATCGGGTGGCGGCTCTGACAAAATAAGCATCAACAATTTGGTGTGCTCGGAATAAAAAGCCAAAAAAGGAGGAAAAATGGTAATTCTTGCAGCAATCAGCGGATGGGTTTTAATTGGGGTCATGGCGGCCGTGGTGGTCCTTGGCCTCATGATGGCGTTGATTAATCGTTATCGAAAATGCCCGTCGGATCGTATTATGGTCATTTACGGGAAAACCGCCGGCCATCAGGCTGCCAAATGCATCCACGGCGGGGCCAAACTGGTGTGGCCGGTGATTCAGGACTACGGCTATATGTCGTTGCGGCCGATGCAGATCGAAGTTAATCTCGACAATGCCCTGTGTAAACAGAATATCCGCATCAACGTGCCGTCGGTCTTTACTGTGGGCATCAGCACCCGTGAAGACATCATGGGCAACGCGGCCGACCGGTTGTTCGGGCAGGACCAGGATTCGATTTCCGAACTGGCCAAGGATATCATCTTCGGACAGTTGCGTCTGGTGATCGCCTCGATGACCATCGAAGAAATCAACGCGGACCGTGAAACTTTCCTGCGCCAGGTGGAAACCAATGTGGCCGAGGAATTGAACAAGGTCGGTCTGGAACTGTTGAACGTCAATATTACCGACATCACCGATGAAAGCGGTTACATCGAAGCCATCGGCCGGAAAGCCGCGGCGGAAGCCATCAACAAGGCCAAAGTGGATGTGGCCGAAGAAACCCGTAAAGGGAGTATCGGGGAAGCGGAAGCACAGAAGCAGCAGCGTATTGCCGTGTCGGTGGCCAATGCGGCGGCGGTGTCCGGGGAAGCGGATGCCATGAGACAGCAGCGCATTGCGGTCAAGCAGGCGGAAGCCAAGGCGGCCGCCGGGGAAGCGGAAGCGCAGAAACAACAGCGTATTGCCGTGTCGATGGCCGATGCCCAGGCGGTGTCCGGGGAAGCGGATGCCCAGAAACAGCAGCGTATTGCGGTCAAACAGGCCGATGCCACGGCGACCGAGGGTGAAAATCTGGCCAAGATCGATATCGCCAAATCCAACGCTACCCGGGCCGAACAGGAAGCCGAAGCTTTCCGGCGGGCGGAAGCCGCCAAACGCGTGGCCGAAGCCAAAGTGCAGCAGGCACAGTTTGATGCCGAACGCGAAGCCCAGGTGGTGCGGGCCGGGATGGAAAAAGAAAAACAGCGCGCCGAAATCATTGTTCCGGCGGAAATCCGCAAACAGCAGGTGGAAATTGCCGCCGAAGCGGAAGCCGAGAAACGCCGTCGGGAAGCCAAGGGCGAAGCCGATGCCATCTTTGCCAAATTGGATGCCGAAGCGCGCGGTAATTTCCAGATACTGAAAGCCAAGGGGGAAGGTTTCGAAGAAATCTTCAAGGCCTGCGATCATGATTCCAGCGCCGCGGCCCGGATGCTCCTGATCGAAAAACTGCAGGACATCGTGGCGCTTCAGACCGAAGCGATCAAGAACATCAAGATCGACAAGGTTACGGTTTGGGACAATGGCGGCAAAGGGGCGGACGGCAAAACCTCCACCGCCGGTTTCCTCAGCGGCATGATGCAGAGTCTGCCGCCGCTGCATGATGTGGCCAACATGGCCGGCATCGATCTGCCCGGTTACCTGGGGTCGATCAAGGAAGAAAAACCGGCCGCATCCCAACCTCAGGCGAAAGCTGAAACGAAGAAGCAGGCCTGACGGCGGTAAATTACTGCGGGGATCCGGCGGGACAAGACCGGATCCCATGATTTTAAGGTCCGGAGGCCGGGCTTGCCTCCGGACGACCTTTCCTATTTTGACTGTGTTGGGGCCGTTTAAATTTATTTCTATCCCCATTTTGCAATATCGTTACCGCGTTGCGATGCTGGAACTGTCCGCCGAAAACGGCAACGGGGCGGCGATATTTGTCTTGGCACTCCGGCAATAATTACCGCCTCACCACAAGGAGAGAACAGATGTCCGACTATTCGTTGAAAAACTTTATTTCCGCTTCGGAACAGCAGGACCGCGGCCAGGGAGTATTCGAACTGGAAAGCAACTGGATGCTGGAAATCAACCTCGATGGCGAAGTCTGGACCAAAATGGGGTCGATGGTGTCATATCGCGGGCGGGTGAAATTTGTCCGCGAAGGCATTCTGGAACATGGTCTCGGCCGGTTGCTCAAGAAGAAACTGACCGGGGAAGGGGTGAGGCTGACCAAAGCTTCGGGCCAGGGACAGGTTTATCTGGCGGATTGCGGCAAACAGGTGACCGTGCTGAAGTTGCAGAACGAAACCCTCTATGTGAACGGTAACGACCTGCTGGCTTTCGAACCGACCATCCGCTGGGATATTACCATGATGCGGCGGATTACCGGGATAATGGCGGGCGGTTTGTTCAACGTCAAACTCGAAGGATGCGGCATGGTGGCGATTACCACCCATCGGGCGCCGTTGACGTTGCGGGTTACTCCGGACAATCCGCTCTCGACCGACCCCAATGCCACGGTGGCGTGGTCCGGTTCGCTTTCGCCGCAGTTGAAGACCGATATCAGTTTAAAGACCTTTTTCGGGCGCGGCAGCGGCGAATCCATCCAGATGTTGTTCGAAGGCGATGGTTTTGTGGTCATTCAGCCCTATGAAGAGGTCTATTTTCAGAATCGGTCGAATGATTGAAATCTCCCCGATGAATGGTTAATCGGGTTTGCCGCACGGTTCTCGGTTGAGGGACTGCGACATTGCCGTTCCATCTACGGCCGTTGTTGCAGCGCCCGGGCCAGGGGACAGCGGTCGGCATCGACCTCGGTTCCGGTGCGGTATTGCTGCAGCAACTGCCGCGAACGTTCCGCCAGTTTCCGGCGTACTTCCCGCCGTTCTCCCTTGACGCTGGCAATGGACATCTGATCGTAGGCGGTCGTCTGATGGCGCATCCAGGCGATGACGGCGGCTTCGGCCCGTCGTTCCACCGGAATGCGTCGGGTGCGGGCCACGGTGCCGCTGCCGACCGGGACGGCATGGCGGGTTACCGCGTCGGCCCGTTGTTCGGCCATGGCGTTCCAGCGGGGAGCAAAGGCGAGAAACACGAGGATGGCCCGGCGGAACTCCGTCGTATATTGTTCCTGTTTGGCGGCTCGATATCTGCGGCTGTCGGCCAGTTTTTTCCGATAGGCCGGAGCCGAACGCTCCGCCGTCAATTGTTCCCTGACGGCGGCGGCAACCGTGGCGTCGAGCCATACTCCGGTGGCTTCGATGCGGTTGCGGCGGCGGTGTACCATGAGCCAGTAATCGCCGGTGGTTTTGAGCCGCCGGGTCAGCCCGGCGTCTCCGGAGGGTACCATCATCCAGCCGTGCGGCGGGGTTACGATTTTGCCTTCATGCAATAACTGGGGGGGCTTGGGGCCGGCCCAGACGATAAATTCTTCCTTGGAAACGGTCATTGCGGGATGTGTCCATGTGGTGATGATGGTGACGGAAAATGCCAAAGACCCATGCGTCTTTTCGCTTCCCCTTGTGTTCTTTGCGGGTGGAATTCATGTTGGTCCGGCTAGCGGAAAATCCAGTGCAGCAGCCGCATTTTTCTCTTGGTATAAGGCGGGTAGCGCAATGGCAGATCCGGCAGGTCCGGCTTGAACAGCACCGGTTTTTCATGGGAAAAGGTCCGGAAGCTGTGTTCCCCGTGATAGGAGCCGATGCCGCTGTGACCCACTCCGCCGAACGGCAGCGACGGATTGGCCAGATGCACAACGGTTTCATTGATACAGACACCGCCCGATGACGTGGCGTCGATGACTTGCCGTTGCTTCTGGTGCGAACGGGAAAAATAGTACAGTGCCAGCGGCTTTTCCCGTTGATTGACAAAATTCAGCGCTTCTTCCAAATGGGTGAATTCGATAATCGGCAGAATCGGCCCGAAGATTTCTTCGGTCATGACCGGGCTGTCGGGGCTGACCTCGTCCAGGACCGTCGGCGCGATATATTTCTGCTCGCGATCGGTCTGGCCGCCGATGACGGCCTTTCCCGAGTCAAGCAATGCGGCCAGTCGATCGAAATGACGTTCATTGATGATGCGGGGGTAGTCCGGACTGGTTTTCGGATCGGGACCGAACTGGCGGAGCAGACTGTTCTGCATGGTCTCCAGAAACCGCTTCTTGACGTCGCGGTGCAGCAACAGATAGTCGGGGGCCACGCAGGTCTGCCCGGCGTTGAGGAACTTGCCCCAGCAAATGCGTCGGGAGGCCAGCCAAACCATGGCATCCTCGTCGACGATGCACGGACTCTTGCCGCCCAGTTCCAGAATCACCGGTGTCAACTGTTCCGCCGCCCGGCTATAGACCCGGCGTCCGGTGGCGCTGCTGCCGGTGAAGAAGACCAGATCGAAGCGTTCACGCAGCAATTCTTCCCCGGTTTCCGGTCCGCCTTCGCAGACGGCAACATGTTCCGGGACGAAGACTTCGCGTATCAGCGAGGCGACGGCGGCGGCAGTTGCCGGCGCCAGTTCCGACGGCTTCAGAATCACGCAGTTGCCGGCGGCAATCGCGCCGATCAGCGGGATCAGCGCCAGATTGAACGGATAATTCCAGGCGGAAAAGATCAGGACGGAGCCATAAGGTTCCGGGTAGATGCTGCCGGCGGCCGGCCAGTTGGCAGGGGCGATGGCGGCGCGACGCGGTTTCATCCAGCGGTTCAGGCGGCGACGGAACAACTTGAGTTCTTCATAGACCATGCCGATTTCGGACAACAATGCTTCCCCGGCCGATTTGCCCAGATCGCGTCGGAGTGCGTCCATGAGCATGGGTTCCCGACGGCGGATGGCGTCATGCAGCGCGTTCAGGCGTTCCAGACGGAAGGCGGCGGAACGGGTGGTGCCGCGGTGAAAATACTCTTGCTGCCGTTGCAGCAGATCGTGATAAATCTGATTCATTGCGCTACCTCGCTGGCTGGGGATTGACGCGACCGGATCACCGGCGTCGGCCGATGGCGCGGCGGGCGTCGAGGGCATCCTGTTTCAGACGCAACACGTCGCGTTTGTCTTCGAAAGTACGGCCCTTGCAGATGGCTATTTCGACCTTGACCCGGCCGCTTTTAAAATAAAATTTCAAGGGAACGATGGTATATCCTTTTTCCTTGACCTGCTGGGACAATTTGAGAATTTCGCGTTTGTGCAGCAACAGCCGCCGGGTGGATTTCGGCTTATGATTGAAGAGATTGCCGAATTCGTACGGGGCGATATGGGCGTTATAGAGCCAGGCCTGGCCTTTCTCAATCCGGACAAAGGCGTCGACCAGCGATACTCCCGCATTCCGGCAGCTCTTTACTTCGGTGCCGCGCAGCGCAATGCCCGCTTCGCAGGATTCGATGACGGTATAATCGTGCAGCGCCTTTTTGTTTCGGGCGATGGTGTTGTCACCGGAAGGGCCTTGTTTCTGTTTTGCCATGGCATGAATTCCTGAAATGGCGGCCGCGGCGCGAACCGTTGCCGCCGTCATTGACTATTGGCCGCCGAAAAACCGTTTGGCGCGTTCGAGGAAAGAATCCCGCATGGGATGAATTTTCTCGTTGCCGCAGGCGGTACGGAATTTCTGCAGCGCCTCTTTTTGTTCCCGGTTGAGGTTGCGCGGCACTTCCACAAAAATCTTGACGTGCTGATCACCGCGGCTGCCGCCGCGCAAGGCCGGAATGCCTTTGCCCTTGAGGCGCAAAATGGTGCCGTTCTGGGTGCCTTCGGGGATTTTCATCTTGGCGGTGCCGCTGATGGTCGGCACTTCGATGATGCCGCCGAGGGCGGCGGTGACAAAATCGATCGGCACTTCGCACAACACATCGTTGCCTTCGCGGACGAAGACGTCATGCGGTCGGACGTGGATTACCACATAGAGATCGCCGGCGCGACCGCCGGGACCGCCGCTTTCGCCTTCACCGGAAACCCGGAGCCGGGAGCCGGTATCCACGCCGGGCGGAATATGGATCTGGAGGGTTTTTTCCACTCTGACCCGACCTTCGCCGTGACAGGCCTGGCAGGGATTCTTGATGATCTGACCGGTGCCGCCGCAGTTGGGACAACTCTGCCGGATACTGAAAAAACCCTGGGCCATGGAAATTTGACCGGTGCCGTTGCAACGCGGACAACGGACGCGCGACGAACCGGGTTCGCAGCCGGAACCTTTGCACTTCTGGCAGGTGTTGAGTCGCGGAATGGTGATTTTCTTGTCGGCGCCGTATACGGCGTCTTCAAAATCGATCTCCAGATCGTAGCGCAGATCGGAGCCGTCGCGGCGGGTGTTGGCGCCGGAGGAACGGCGGCCGCCGCCGAACAGGTCTTCGAAAATACTGCCGCCGGACCCGCCGAAAACCTGACTGAAGATATCGAACGGATCGTTGAAGCCGCCCATGCCGCCGGGGCCGGCGCCGCCGGGACCGGAGGCCCGCGAAAACGCTTCCGGACCGAATTGGTCATACTGGGCACGTTTCTTCTGATCGCTCAGCACTTCGTAGGCATGGGCGATCTCCTTGAATTTTTCTTCCGCTTCCTTATTGCCGGGATTTTTATCCGGATGGTATTTCACCGCCATTTTGCGGTAAGCTTTTTTTATTTCGGCGGCCGAGGCGTTTTTGGCTACGCCCAGCAGCTCATAATAATCGGTAGCCATGATTCTTTACCTTTAATTGCTTTGTTCGGGGCCGCTGCTGACGACCACCCGGGCGGGACGCAACAGTCGTTCCCCGAGCTTATAACCGCAGTTCCATTGCTTGAGAACTACGCCTTCGGGAACTTCGTCCGACGGTTCATGGGCGATGGCTTCATGGACAGTCGGATCGAATTTTTTCCCGACCGCATCGATTTTGGTAATGCCGAGATCGCCGATGGCGCGTTCATATTCGCCGACGATCATACGCAGTCCCTGCATGATGGCTTCCATATTGGTGGCCTGTTCCGCCGAAGCGATGGCCATGGCCACATTGTCGAACAGATGCAGGAACGGCAGTGCGGTATCCGCCTGGGTCATGGCCCGGGTGTTGGCGATGTCCTTGAAAGTGCGTTTACGGAAATTGTCGAATTCGGCATGAGTCCGCAGAATTTTGTCATTGGCGGCCGCCAGTTCCGTTTCCAGGCGGGTGATTTCCGCTGCCGGTTCCACGGTTACCGCGGTGTCTTCCGCCATCTCGACACTGGAATTCCGGGATTCGGCGGCAGTTGCCGGCGTTACCGGTTCAATCGGTTCACAAGATTCTTCCCGGCGTTTTTTACCTCTGGTCATGATATGTCAACTCCTTAATCAATAATATTGATAATAATTTTTTTACGGCGTCTTCAAAAAGCTGGATCATAGTCCATTAAGCGGGATTGACGCCGCCGGAACCTTTCCGGTGAACTGATAATTTAGCGTCGGGAAATGAAAATGCAAAGTTAAAATCTTTCGCCGGCGAGATAATTCTTGATGGATGGCTTATCGGGAACCGCATTTGCTGTTTTTCTCCCGGTGGCCGCGGGGGGTAAAAATTTCCGGAAATAGTTTTGTGCTTCACCGGAAACGGGTGTAAATTACTGAAATGGAACTATGTTTTTTGCGAATGCGTTAATATAAGGATAATGACAATATGGGATTTTCATGCGGTTTTGTCGGCTTGCCCAATGTCGGCAAGTCTACTATTTTCAACGCCTTGAGTCATGGCGGCGCGGCGGCGGCTAATTTCCCGTTCTGCACCATCGAGCCGAACACGGGGATTGTCGCGGTGCCGGACGAACGGCTGAATGTGCTGGCGAAGCTGGAGGCGACGAAGGAGATTATTCCGGCCACACTCAAGTTTATCGATATTGCCGGTTTGGTCGAAGGGGCCAGTCAGGGCCAGGGATTGGGCAACAAATTTCTGGGGCATATCCGCAATGTCGATGCGGTGGCGCATGTGGTGCGCGCCTTCAACGATGTGGATGTGGTTCATGTGTCCGGCGAGCTCAATCCGCTGCGGGACCTGGAGGTGATTATGACCGAGCTGATGCTTTCCGACCTGGAAGCGCTGGAACGCAAACTGGAAAAGTCGCGTAAATTGTTGCGTTCCGGCGATAAAGAGGTCAAAGCGGAGCTGGAACTGGCCCAGTATTGCGCCGATTGTCTGGGGGAAGGCAAGATTCCGGTCTGCCATCGGGACGATCCGGGACAGATGGAAATACTCCATCGTCTGGGACTGTTGTCGCTGATGCCGGCGTTTGTGGTGGCGAATGTCGACGAAGCCACGTTCAAATCGTTCGGACAGGATGACATGACGGCGGCATTGGTGGCGGCGGCAGCGGAAAAAGGGATGGAAGTGGTACCGGTCTGCGGTAAACTGGAAGAAGAGCTGTCGCAGCTTTCCGAAGAGGAAGCGGCGCTGTTTCTGGAAGATCTCGGCATCGAAGAGAGCGGCTTGGTACGGGTGATTCACACCGGTTACCGGCTGCTGGATTATATCACTTTCTTCACCGCCGGGCCCAAGGAAACCAGAGCCTGGACCATTACCCGCGGCATGACGGCCCCGGAAGCGGCCGGTAAAATCCATACCGATCTGAGCCGCGGTTTTATTCGGATGGAAACGGTGGCGTACGAAGATATGGTGCAATACGGCGGCTGGAACGCGGCTCAGGCGGCGGGAAAACTCCGGATCGAGGGCAAAGATTACGTGGTGCGCGACGGCGACGTGATCCATGTGCGTTTTTCGGTGTAGCCGACGAAGAAGGAACGCGGAATTATGAATGTAGTTTTCATCGGCATGAAACACTGCGGCAAGAGCACTCACGGCCGGCGCCTGGCGACGGCGCTGGGGTGGGATTTTCTGGATACCGACGAGGTGCTGCAGGATATATACTGCCAACGGCATCGGACCCGGTTGGGCGTCCGGGAAATTTTTCTCCAGGTCGGCGAGGACGGTTTCCGGCGATTGGAAGAAGAAGTAATGGATGTGTTGTTGGCGCTGGATGGCGACCGGGTGGTGGCCATGGGCGGCAGAATGCCGGTGAACGAGGAGATTCAACAGAGAATTCATGCGCTCGGACTGGTGGTTTATCTCCAATTGCCGGCCGCGGTTCTGTTCGAACGGGTGCGGCGCGGCGGCATCCCGCCGTTTCTCGACCCGGAGCGGCCGCGGGAAAGTTTCGACGTCTTGTATCGGCGGCGCGAGCCGTATTATTGTCGTTGCGCCGATTTAATCATTGCACTGGATGATCTGCCGGCGGCACAGGCGGCGACCATTATCGAATCACGAATCAGGGAGGCCATGGATCATGCCCGGTAGTGTTTGGGGACAGGAATTCAGAATTACCACTTTCGGTGAATCGCACGGCGGCGGTATCGGTGTGGTGGTGGAGGGCATTACGCCGGGACTGGAAATCGATCCGGCGATGATTCAGCACGAACTGGACCGGCGGCGTCCGGGCCAGTCGGCGGTGTCGACGACGCGGCGGGAGCCGGATACGGCGGAAATCCTCTCGGGGGTTTTCGAAGGCCGGGCCACCGGAACGCCGTTGCTGCTGCTGATCCGCAACCGGGATCAGCGTCCGCAGGCTTATGACGAGGTGAAAAATTTATTTCGTCCCGGTCATGCCGATTTTGCCTATCAGCAGAAATACGGCCTTCGCGATTATCGGGGCGGCGGCCGTTCTTCCGGCCGGGAAACGGCGGCTCGGGTGGCGGCGGGCGCTATTGCCAAAATGTTGCTGGCGCGCCACCATATTGCCATTACCGCTTATGTGAAACGGGCGGCGGGCATTTCCTGTGAGAACATTGATTTTTCCGCCATCGAGAAGAATGCCGTTCGGGCGGCGGACCTCGACGCGGCGGCAAAAATGCAGGCCCGGATTGTAGCTCTGAAATCGGCTGGCAACAGCGCCGGCGGCATTGTCGAATGCGTGATCCGCGGGGTGCCCGCCGGTTTGGGAGAACCGGTTTTCGACAAGCTTGACGCCGATCTGGCCAAAGCCATGCTTTCCCTGGGCGCGGTCAAAGGCATCGAATTCGGCGAAGGATTTGCCGCCGTCGACCTGACCGGTCGGGAAAACAACGATGAAATCGATGTTTCCGGCTTCCTTTCCAACCACGCCGGCGGCATTACCGGCGGCATTTCCACCGGACAGGAGATTGTTTTCCGGCTGGCGGTCAAGCCGACGGCATCGATTTCCCAGCCTCAGCGGACCATCGATGGCGACGGCCGGGCGGTGGAATGCCGGACGATCGGTCGACACGATCCCTTTATCGGGGCGCGGCTGGTGCCGGTGGTGGAGGCCATGAGTGCCATTGTGCTGGTGGATCATTTGAAGCGGCAGGAAGCATTGCGGGAAAATACGGTGAACTGACATGCGTTGCCGTTGGTTATGGTTGCCGCTGTTCGGCTTGTTGGCAACGGCGGCTTTGCCGCTGATGGCGCTGAACAATATTTTTTTCGGCGACAAGCTGGTTCAGACAACATTGCCGGAATTCAAGGCGGAGCAGGTCAGTAATGAGCCGGAGCGTTTTTACCTGACGGCGCTGGACGGGAAGACCCGGACGGCGTTGGCGTTGACATTGACTCGGGATACCTATGCCGACAGCCGGGCCTGCCGGCAGTCGCTGTGGACCAAAGCGTTGCGGGCCAAGGTTCGGCGCGGGCATATCAGGCAGTATGACTACGGCAAATTTGCCGTGGTGGAATGGGAGTCCCCGTCCCCTCAGGGCGTCCGCAGAAACATTACGGCTTATTATGCGGTCCCCGGTCTGGCAATGACGGTGCGGCTGGTGCGGGGTAACTGTCCCGACGGTAAAGTGTTGTTGCCGCTGCTGGATCGGCTTGCGGTGGGGGATGTTCCACCGATTTACCGGCTCTGTTTCGACGGTAAGGCGGCTTTCGACCGGGGCGATTACCGGCAGGCGTTGGAGGCGCTGCGTCCGGCGTTGGAGGCGGAAAATCGCCAATCCGAACTGCGGCCCGGAGAATGGCGCGATCTGGTGGTCTGGACCGGCGTGGCCGAAGCCATGGAAGGTCGGCTGCAGGAGGCGGAGCATATCTTTGCGGCGGCGTTGCGGAAAGACCCCAAATATCCGCTGTTTCATTACAATCTGGCCTGTGTCCATGCGGAGCGCGGCGAACTGCCGGCCGCATTGGCGGCGCTGGAACAGGCATTGCGATATCGTGATAACATCAGTCCCGGACAGACGTTGCCGCAACCGCTTGACGATCCGTCTTTCCGTCCGTTCCGAAACGATCCCCGGCTGTTGCAGTTGTTGCGGAAATATGCCCGCACCGGCGGTGCGTCCACGGTGCCGTAAACGGCGTTTGCCTCGACTCCGCTTTTGCAACTGGGGAGAAAAGGGCTTTCAGTCCCGTTTTTTGGCGGCGATTTCCTGGAATCTCCGGTCCATCTGCTCGACGTCGAAGGGTTTGAAGACACATTCGTCGATGCCGCACAGCGCAAACGGTTCCTTTTCCGCATCGGTCAGCCCCGGCGCCATAATGATGACGTGGAGGTGGTCGCGCGACGGCCAGGCGGCGATCTGGCGGATCAGGTTGAGATAGCGGCTGTAGGGCGGCCGCATATCGATAAGCAACAGATCGTAGGGGCGAATGCCCAACTGTTCGAGACATTCCCGACGGGTGCGCACCGCGTCGAACTGATGTCCGGCCAGGGACAGCATTTCTCCCAGCAGCATGCTGGTATGGCGGTCGTTTCCCAGCAGCATGACGTTCATGGCGCGCGGGGGGTGACCGGAGGGGCCGGATTGCGGCTGGTCCCGGTCTCCGTTGAGAGTCAGGTTAAAATTGGTGGCATAATGCAACAGCGGACAAACCTTGGCGGCACTGTCGTTGAGGATGTCTTCCACATTGAAAGAGATGTTAAAGGTGTCGCCTTCGGCGAGGGGGCCGTCGACGCTGACGCGGGCATGAAGCAGGTCCAGCCGGGATTTGACCAGAGCCAGGTCGAGCATGTCGATGCCGGAAATATCGGCGGGCCGGATGCCGATGACATGACAATAATGTTTGCGGTACAGGGCGGCGATATCGAGCTGACCCTTTTCGGCCGGCGGCGCGGCAATCCGGAATACCACCAGCGGGCCGTCCTGAGTGCATTCCACCGTTACGGTGGTGTCGGACGGGGAATTTCTGACGATGCAGCCCAGCAGCATGGCGATGGCGTCGCCGAGGAGGTCCGGGTCGGATAAAATGGTTTCCGGCTGTCCGGTGGAATAGCGGCACGACACGGTGACCTGACGGTTTTCCCCGCGGCGGTAACTCTTTTCCTCGATGGCCTGGAGAAATTCGGACACCCGGATTTCCCGGGGGCAGAGGGGGCAGGCGCCGGAACCCAGCAGTGACAGGGTGGCCAATTTGTCGAAAAAGCTGTTGATGGCAGCGGCATCGGCCAGGATAATATCGCATTTGGCGATCTTGCTTTCCGTGAATTTCCAGGTGGTGAGCTCCCGCCGCAGCAAGGAGGTGAACCCGATGATTGCGGTCAGGGGATTTTTCAGTTCCAGCGAAATATTGTTCAGAAAGCTGCCGCGGATTTTCCCGGCGCTTTCCGCTTTGCGGCGAATATTGTTTTCCCGTTCCCGGCTGCTTTCCATTCGGGAGAGATAGCTTTGCATCCGGTCGCGGATAAACCCGAGTTCCCGGTTCAGTTCGGCCATTTCATCGTTTCCGGAAGGAGACGGCGCCTCGGTTTCGTCTTCACCCCGGGCCATGGCGGCGGCGCGTTTGGTGGTCCGGCGCAGGGGACGAAGCACCTGGCGCCGCAGCCAGAAATAGCCCGCCAGCAACAGCAGTAGTGCTATTGCCGCCAGGATGGCCAGAAAGACGAGCGGCGAGAGATGACCGGCGGCGGCCGGAGGGATGAGTTCCCGGCCCGGGCCGAAGGTATATCGGGCCGTCAGCCAGACGGCCGCGACGGACGGAAGAGCGGTAATGACGGCCAGACGAAAAAATTTAGCGGTCAATTTCATGATTTCTCCCTGTGGGTTCTGCCGGCCCGGTAAGGTTTCTCGCCGGTTCCAGACGCAGGCGGTCGAACAGCGGTTCCAGCGGGATATTGTCCCGGCTGAGGCGGTGGAGGACGTCATCGTACAACGGCAGCCGTTGCCACCAGCCGACGGTATAATCGTCGTCGTCGGGAGTTTCGCGAGCGAGCTCCCGCATGGCCGCGAGAGCGGCCGACACCGTGGCGGCGGATTCCCGGCCCCGTTCGTAATGGTAGGCATGGCGGACAAAAATGGCAAATTCTCCCAACCGACGTTCCCGGAGCGCGGCATCCCGGAGTTTGCGGCGCAGATCATCGGCCTCGATGTCCCGTTTTTCCAAAAAACGGATAATGGCAATGGCGGTCGAGGTCGGCGGCATTCCGGCCTGGAGCAGTTGGCCGGCGATATAGGCGCAGTTGTCGGGGGCGTAACGGTTGTTGTTGAGATAGTTGCTGATGGCCAACTGCAATGCGGCATCTTTGCGGGTCGAAAGAGGCAGGTCGTCGGTTTCGAGCAATGTTTTGGCCATGTCGGCGGCGCGTCGGGAATCCCCGCCGGCCAGGAGGGCGGCGATGGCGGTAATGCGTTGGTCGAGGATGGCGGCCGTGGTTTCCGGGTCGGAGAAGTTTTTCCAGTGGGCCAGGTGATAACCACCGGCGGCGATCGCGGCGGCGATCATGATGATTCCGGTTGCCGCGCCGATTTTCATCAGGGCCCGGAGGGAGCGCGCCTTGCGGGAGGACTGCTGTTTCCGCCGCTGTTCCAGCCGGGCGATGATGGCGTCGAGTTCGCTGATAATCTGGGGATATTCCGGGCGTTCCAGCGGGTTGATGCTGAGCATGCGCATCAGCAGTCGTGACAGATCTTCGGGCAGGTCGTGGCGATAGTGCCGCGGCGGCGGCGGCATTTTCTCCAGCCGCATTCGGATCAGCTCTTTGGCATCGTGGTGCCGGAATGGCGGATGGCCGGTAAAAATGTGATAGAACGAGGCCGCAAGACTGTAAATGTCGCCGGGATAATCTTCCCGATGGGCGACGGCTTTTTCCGGACTGACGTAAAGCGGACTGAACCAGGTTTGTCCGAGGGTGTGGAGTTCCGGTTCCAGATGGTCGTTGATGGCCTGGGCAATGCCGAAATCGCCGATTTTGGCGCTGCGGACGTTGTCCAGCATGATATTGTCGGGTTTGACGTCATGATGCACGATGCCGTGACGATAGGCGCAGTAAAGCCCGTCGGCGACGGCGCGAAACCATTTTACCGCTTCCGGCAGCGGTGGTGTTTTTCCCTCGGCGGTCAGTTGGCGGGACATGGCTCCGCCCTTCATGAACTGCATGACGATGAACGGTTGCCCCCGGAATTCTCCGCAGGTGTAAATCGGGATAACCGCCGGATGAGTAATGGTGGCGGCCGTTCTGGCCTCGTTCAGAAAGAGGCGACGGTAGTTGCGGGAATGGGCAAATTCCGGGCTGAGAATTTTGATGGCCACTTCCCGGTCGAGAGTGGGGTCGGTGGCGCGGTAGACCGTGGCCATGCCGCCGGTACCTTCGATTTTCACCAGCATGTATTCACCGAACCACTGCGGGGCGGTCAGGGTTGCGCCGCAGACCGGGCATTCGAACTCGGAAAATGGTTCCAGGGTGCTGACGTCGAGTTTCTGGCCGCAACCGCGGCAACGGAAACGTTGCGTTTTGCCGCCCGATTCCGGGTCGACGATGGCGGTGGTGACGGTGTTGATAAAATTTTGCCGCAATTGTTCAGCGAACGTAAAATCATGTTCCGGCGGCGCGGCGTCGGGGCGGGAGGCGGAAGATGATGTTATGGTTTCGTTCGAATTCTGCTGCTTCATTTGCCTGTCGCCTGTCTTATGGTCGGTCAAACGGCGACATGTCCCGGTAGTCGGATTGGGGGAGGCAAAAGTCAGACCCATACGGTCGCCGTCGGATTATCCTGTTCTATAACTTTTAATATTATATCCGTTCGACCCAGTTCCTGCAATTTATTTCCCGCTAATTTTTCGACAAGATTGTGGGCATTGCATTCAGAACTGATGTGGGTGAGGAACAGGGCCTTGGAACGCGGCGTCAATAATTCGTCCAGTGCGGCGACGGCGTCGCGGTTGTCCAGATGGCCGTGCCGGCCCATAATGCGGCGTTTGAGGGAGAGCGAACGTTCGGCGTTGCGTAACATCTCGAGGTCGTAATTGGCTTCCAGAACCAAGGCGTCACAATCATGCAGCCGCAGTTTGGCCAGTTCATTGATGCAGCCCAGGTCGGTGGCGATGCCGATGCGGCGACCGTCGCAGCCGATGACGAATCCGACCGGATCGACGGCATCGTGCTGGACGGAAAACGGCGCGATGGAAAATTGCCCGAATTCGAAATTGGCCCCGGCGCTGAAAATTTTCACCTGCGACCACTCTTCCCCTTTGCTGCCCCGCAGATAATCGTACGTATGGTGGCTGACGCAGATCGGTACCCGCAGTTCCTGGCTCAGAAGACGGCATCCTTTGATATGATCGCCGTGTTCGTGGGTGATCAGGATGGTTTTGATGATGTCGGGGGACAGCTGGGCCCGGGCCAGTCGCGCCAACGTTTCTTTGCGGCTGAATCCGGCGTCGATGAGAATACCGCTGTCGCCGGTGTGGATTACCAGCGAATTGCCGCGGCTGCCGCCTCCGAGCACCGTAATGCCAATGTTCAT
>JAQUZV010000288.1 GCA_028691155.1 Victivallales bacterium | reverse complement strand
GATTACGACCGGATCGAACCGGAAGACAGCGTGACCATCGCCCGGGCCCGCGAGCAGTTGGCGGCCGGAGGCATGATCACCGCCACCGTTACCAAACCGGACGGCCGGAACTTCCCGCTCCGGTTGCAGCACAAACTGTCGCCGGAAGATATTAAGATTATCCTCGCCGGCGGACGGCTGCACTGCCAGGCGTAATCAAGTCTCATCGAAAATGTTGGCGGACGGGGGAAATCCCGTCCGCCGCCCCGGAAACCGGGAGAGGACGTCTTCCGGCAAGGCCGAGATGAATGGTACGGTTCGGCGCCGGAAAAATACGTGGGGGAAAACCCGGATTCCGGTTTGGCCCGCAACGTGGATCCTTTTCCGTGGCAACGCCGGTTCGACGGATGTAATTGCTGTTGCCAGGCGTTTTCAAGGCATTTTTGCCGTACTTTTCCCGTAAATATCCGGATTCACAACTGTTATTTCCGGGGTTGAAGGGTTAGATTATCGAATTATATTATTTTTTCACGGCGGATCGATTGCCGCCAATTAAATACCAATGCGGTGGGAATTACAGCGATGAAAGATATCATAGCCAAGGCGCAGGAAGTTTTCGATATCGAGATCGAAGGACTTAAGACCCTGCGGGATAATATCAACGGTCAATTTGAAGATCTGGTCAATAAATGCGTGGAAACACTGGACAACGGCGGGAAGGTGGTTCTGACCGGAATCGGTAAGAGCGGTTATATCGGGAAAAAGATTTCCGCCACATTATCCAGCGTCGGCACCCCCAGCGTCTTTATGCATCCGGTGGAAGCCCTGCACGGCGATCTGGGGATGATGCAGCATAACGACATCCTGATCGCGCTGAGTTACAGCGGGGAAACCGATGAACTGATCTCCGTGCTCAATCCGGCGAAACGCCTGGGTATTCCGCTGGTGGCCATCACCGGCGACGCCGCTTCGCGGCTGGCCCAGTTGAGCGATTTATGTGTGGAAATGAAAGTGCCGCGTGAAGCCTGTCCGTTCAATCTGGCCCCGACCACCACTACCACCGCCCTGCTGGCGTTGGGCGACGCTCTGGCTCTGGTACTGTTGCAGGTGCGCGGCTTTACCCGGGAAGATTACGGTCGCCTGCACCCGGGCGGCGCCATCGGCCGCGCCGTCACCATGACGGTGGGCGATATTATGCGCCGGGAAGACCGCTTTGCCGTCGTCTCGCCCGCAACGCTGATAAAAGACACGCTGTTCCTGATGACCAGCAAGCGTTGCGGTTCGGCTATTGTGGTGGACGAAAAACAGCAGCCGCTGGGAATCTTCACCGACGGGGACCTGCGTCGGCAGTTGGAGCGGGATGCCCGGGTTTTGGAACGCCGGGTGGGAGAGGTTATGACCAGTAATCCGTTCCGCGTCGGTAAAAACCGCCTGGCGGTGGAAGTGCTCAAACTGATCGAAAACAAGAAGATCAACGATATCATCGTCGTCGACGAAAACGACCGGGTCTGCGGCATGGTCGATATTCAGGACCTGCCCGGCTTCAAACTGATGTAAACGGCACCGGCCCGGATAACACAACAGGAACCTTAACAAAGGGTAAACAAAGGTAATGATGAGGGTAAGCAATTCCGGTTTGTTCTGGCCGGCAATGGTCTTAACGGCAATGGCGCTGCCGCTGTGGGCCGGAGTGCCGGAAGCCAATGAAGCGTTTCGCGCCGGCATCGCGGCTTCCCGGGAAAAAAATTATATCGAGGCCGCCGATCGGTTCATGGCCGCCAAACTGTATGCCGACGACAGCCGCATGAAAGTCAAAGCCCTGCAGGAAGCCGCCGCCGCCTACCGCGCGGCGGGGATGCGGGAAAAGGAATTTGCCTGTCTCGAAACCATGCTCAACGCCTATCCCGGCTACATCGATTTCAGCCCCACCGTCGACCGGGAATATCAGATCGGCGACGATTTCTTCCGGGGACACCGCGATCCGGCTTATTGGTCGTTGCGCTGGGTGCCATGGCTGACCGGTTCCGATCTTACGCTGATAGTCTATCGCGCCGCCCTCAAACACGCGCCTTTTTCCCCGTATGCCCCGCAGGCGCAACTCCGCGTGGCCCGGTTGCTGCTGGAAGACGGCAAAACCCAGGACGCCATTAAGCACCTGCGCGACCTCATCCACAACTATCGCGACTCGGATTCGCGCAAATATGGCTATCTCGAACTGATCAATGTGCTGATGCAGCTGGCGCGCTACGGCGACGGCGACGGAGCTTACAATCGCGAAGCCAATACCGTCATGACCGAATTTCTGAAAAAATATCCACGGGCACCGGAAGCGGAATGGGTCCGGAAACGTATCCTCGAAGCCAAGGATATCAGCGCCGAACGACTCTACAACCTGGCCCGATTTTACCGACGCCGGGGCCGGACCAAAACGGCGGAACGTTATCTCAACCAAGTCCTGCGGGATTATCCCGACACGTTGTCGGTTGATCGGTCCGAAGCGCTGTTGTCACGTCTCGATACCAAATATGAACCGATGAAATTCCGTCCCGAACAGGAAAGCAGATACCAAAGCTTCACCGAAACCTCGCTGCCTTCGGAGGGCGAACCCATTATGATCGCTCCGGAAAACAGCGGCGGTAAATGGCTGTTGCCGATCCGCGATCTGGGACTGGACACCCCGGTTAAGGTCAAGCCGGCAACCATACAGAAAGATGAGGAAAGCAAATGAAGAAACTCTGGCACTTACTGACCGTTGCCGTCATCGCGGGCGTGCTGGGCGCCGCCGGCTCCGGCTGCGGTTACCACATCGGGTCGACCATGCATCCGCAAATCAAATCCATTTATATCGAACCGGTCGTCAATGATACCTTGATCCGTTATGTGGCGGCGGAAATGCGCGGTATGCTCAGCGAACAATTTGTGGTGGACGGCTCCCTGAAAGTCAAAAAACGTGCGGAAGCCGATTGTCTGCTTTACTGCCGGGTGACCGACGTTACCATCGTCGAAACCACCCAACAGGGATACGACGACAACCGGATTTACCGCACGGCGGAGTGGACGGCCACGGTCACCGCCGAGTTCACCGTCATCATCCCCACCCGCAAGGAACCGCTGATCTCCAAACGGGTGGTTTCCGGCTCGGCGCTGTTCCAGGCCATGGGCGACAAAACCACCATGGAAAGCCGCGGCATCCGTCAGGCCTGCCACAAAGCAGCCCGGCAAGTAGTGGAATATACCACCGAAGGCTGGTAATAATCACCGTTTTCACGGTATTGCATTATCACGGCCGTCCGATCATCGGACGGCCGTTCCGTTTTAAACGGGATCGGAATCTGGTTCGAACCCGAACCTTCTGCTTCAGAACGGAAAATCATTATCCGAGTC
>JAQUZV010000287.1 GCA_028691155.1 Victivallales bacterium | reverse complement strand
TGCTGCCGTTGCATATCCTGGCGGACTTTGTCTTTGACCTCGGACAATTCCGCCGGTCGGGCCGTCTGATGTTCTTTCAGGAAAATTACAAAGGTGCATTTGTCGCCGGAGACGGGCTGGGATACCGGATTCTTGATGTAAATCCCCTCGATTTCGGTCAGAACTTTCGGTTCCATACGATATTGCCCCAGTTGGGCGGAGTTACGGTCGAGCCAACCGCAATCACTGACGGCCAACGCGTTTGTCTTGGCCATGTCACGGAAAATTTTTTCCGCTTCTTTCTGGGACTGGGTGGCGTTGTAGGCGTCCAAAGCGAACTGCTGGGCCGCATCTTCGGCCAGCGTTTGGGCTTGTTCCGCCATCAACTGCCGTCGGATGGTGTCGCGGACCTTGGCGAGAGGCAGCGTGACGACTTTGTCTTTTTCCTGTCTGGTAAACCCGGCGTTGTTCTGGTCATAATAGTTTTTGATGGCGGTTTCGGTAACTGCGGCCGCGGCTTTTTTCATGAAATCGTCGTAGCCGAACTCCACCGTCAGAATGTCATAGCGATCCGGAATGATATAGGCTTTCCGGTGGGCGGCAAAAAATTTGCTGACGGCTTCTTCGGTCAATTTTATCTTGGACATGTAGTCGGCGGCTTTGAATTCCATGACGCTGACGTCGTACTTCTCCAGCAGCATGTTGAAAAAGGCTTTGACTTCCGCCGGGGTGGTAATCGTTTCCCCTATTACCTGTTCGGACAATTTCTGTTGGGTCAGAAATTCACGAACGGCCAGTTCCAGCGTGGAAACCTTGAGGGCCCGGGGATTGAGTTCCTTATTGACGAATTGATTGAATTTATTGCGATCGAACTGCCGTTCGGCGTTCTGAAACCGGGGCAGCTTTTCAATGAAGGCGGCAATTTCGTCGTCGCTGACGACGACGCCGCACTGTTGGGCGGCCCGCAACAGGCAAATACTGGCAAAGGCGTTCTGCTCTGCTCCTTCCAGCACGCGGGCATTGCCCGGATCGGTACCGCTGATCAGCGCAATCACCAGCGCGTAGCGGGTGGCCTGATCGCGTATTTCATCAATGGAAATATTTTTGCCGAACGCAATGCCGACGGATTTGTTGGTTCTGCCGCCGAAAGATAACATACTGCTGAAGCCCGGCGTCAAAAATCCGACAAACGACACGATAATAAACAACGTGATCAATGCAAAGATCCAGCGGCCATGCCGGGTGAACATATTATTCATCTTTCTGATAACCATAATGCCACAATGCCTTTCCTGTCGTAATTTCTTTAAAACTGCCGGTTCGCCGTCGGTGAACCGGAGACGCGGCGCCATACCGCGCAAAGAACTTAACTTGTCAAGTAAAAAACTTAATTATCAAGTAAAGAACTTAACATATAAGTGATGTGGATTTTGGCAAGACAACGGGCCGTAAAAATTGCGAAAAAAATCGGTTTGCGCCCTGAAACGACGGTTTAATCGGTCCCAATCGGGAGATTCCCGGTTAAATCGTTGCTTTCGTCGGTTGAAATAACGGTTTCCCACATTAAAATGAACTAGGTCAGTGGAGACCATACGGGCCGGAACGGCAACAACAGGAAACGCCAAGATGCCGACATTTACCCTGCAGGAAAGTTTCGGAAGAAAAAGTACTGAGATTGAACTCAATAAGGACGTTATCATAATCGGACGGGATTACGATTGCGATATTGTGCTCAACAGTCGCGATGTGTCCCGCCGCCATGCCCGGGTTGTCCGTTGCGGGGACCGGACCGTCATCGAGGATTTGCAGAGCGCCAACGGCACTTTTGTCAATTCCGGCCCGATCGAAGCGCCATGCGAACTGAAGCATCTGGACCGCATTCAGATTGCCGGCAGTGTATTTGTCTATAACGATCCGGACAATCTGGCCGACAACGGGTTCCGTGACGGCCAGGCCAATCCCCACACCTTCGAATTCATGCACGGCGTCGTGGCGAAACTGGAAAATAACATCGGGCGGGTGTTCAAGGGCAAGCCGGAAATCATCCGCAACGTCCTGATTGCGTTGCTGGCCGACGGGCATGTGTTGCTGGAAGATACTCCCGGCGTCGGTAAAAGCATTTTGGCCCAGGCCCTGTCCAAATCGATTCAGGGTACCTACAAGCGTATCCAGTTCACTCCGGATCTGTTGCCTTCGGATATTCTGGGCATGAATATTTACGATGAAAACACCAAAGAGTTCCGCTTTATTCCCGGTCCGATTTTCGGCAATATCATTCTGGCCGACGAAATCAACCGAACCACGCCCCGAACGCAGTCCAGTCTGCTCGAAGCCATGTCCGAATCGGTCGTTACCATCGACGGGGCGCCGCGGGTGCTGCCCAAACCTTTCTTTGTGATTGCCACCCAGAATCCGGATGACTACCATGGTACCTATCCGCTGCCGGAACCGCAGCTCGACCGCTTTCTGATGCGGTTGTCGATCGGGTTTCCGACGGCGGCGGCGGAACTGGAAATTCTGACGTCTCAGGTCTGCGGCCATCCGCTGAAGGATATTTCCTATGTGGTGAAGGCGATCGATATCGTTCAATGCCAGGCGCTGGTGCGGCGGGTGCATGTGGCTCCGGCCATTATGGACTATATTGTGAAAATTGCCGCCGCGACCAGAAACCATCCGGCATTGGGCAACGGGTGCAGTCCGCGTGCGTCGCTGGCGCTGATGCATGTGGCCCAGGCCCTTGCCGCCTACAACCGCCGGGAATATGTGACGCCGCGCGATGTCCGGGACATGGTGCTGCCGGTGCTCGGACACCGGATTACGCTCAAATTGCGTTATCACGGCGAGTGGGGCGGTGCCGGAGATGTCCTGGAGGAAATTCTCGGCCGCATTCCGGCGGCGGACGAGGACCCGCAACGATGATTGCCGCGGTACGGCCGACGATGCGGGGCATGATTCTGATGCTGACGGCCGCCGGATGTACCGGAGCGGCGCTGGTCAACATCAATCCGCTTGTTTCCATGCTGGCCGCCGGTATGCTGGCGCTGTTGACCGGCAGTTTGGGGCTGGCGCTTTTTTCCCTGTCCCGCTTGGAGCTGATTCGCGCGCCCAACCGCGATGCGGCCTGTGGCGGCATGGTGCAGTTGCCGCTGGTCATTGCCAATCGCAGTCGCCGGCGGCGTCAGGCGGTATTGATTCGGGAGCGGCTTGATTTTACCGAAAAATCCCCCTTTTTTCATGAAGCGGTAGCGGCGTTGCATAGCAGACCCATGTCAAGGCTGCCCCCAGCCCTGCGTCTCGATTTGTCCCGTGCAGGCCCTCCGCAAGGACCGTGACCGGGTCATCCTAATGGACGGCAAAGAGTATCGCTACGGCTGGCTCTCATACCTCCGCT
>JAQUZV010000286.1 GCA_028691155.1 Victivallales bacterium | reverse complement strand
ATGGATATTATAATATGGCACGACTCTATGGTCCAACCATATCAAATTTATTCGTTCCAGGAATTGCAATCGGCCGCATTGCGCCGGCGGTCAGGATAACCGCGGAGACGAAGGAAGTCAACCGCCCTCCCCGACCATGGCTCCGTTACAGCAGCAACATCAGCAGCGGCATGGTCAGCAGCGACGCGATGGTCGTAATTACCGCCGCCTGCCCGGCATATTCCGGCGAACCGCCATAACGAATCGTCAACACCGTGGCACTCATCGATACCGGCATAATCCCCACGACAAAAGAGATCCGGTAAACCTCTTCCGGCAACGGCAGCAATTTGAGCAGCACAATGGTAAGCAACGGTAAAATCACCAGCCGGCAGAGACACAGCCAAACCACATCCCACCAATTCCGCAACAAATGACGGGAAGCGCCAAACAGCGCCGCGCCCACGACCATCAGACACATCGGCAATGCCGCCGATCCGGCCAGCGCGGCAATATCGACCAACAGAGCCGGAACCGGCACATGCAGCACAATAATCAGGATGGAAGCCACAATGGCATAAACGTTGGGATTGAAAATATTCTTCAGCGCCTGCCGACTGCTGCCGCCGGAAAGCAACACAATCCCAATGGTCCACTGTCCCAGATTGGAGCCCAGATTGAGAATGAACAGCAGCGGCAGATAACCGGGTCCCCACAAGTTGGCAATGACAATCAGCGGCAGGAACTGAAAATTATTGACGGCGCAAAAATGAAGAAACGTCTCCACCCGGCCGTTTTCCCGTTGCCGCATCCCATATTGCAACAGCAACCCGATCGCCGCGCCGAAAGCCATCAGTCCGAAGCCGATTACCGGCAACGACCACAGATGATAGAGCTGGTCGGCCCGGAGTCCACGATACAGTGAAGCAAAAATCATCAGCGGGAAAAGAATATCGAAAACAATGTTACTCAGGCGGTCAAGAGCGCCGTGACGCAACAAGCCACGCCAGCGCAATATGGCGCCGATCGCAAACAACCCGAAGATTTCCAGAATGGCACCGGCTATTTTCCACGACATGATTTCCCTGCCGCTTGCGCTTTGGCGGTCGACAACAACGGCGCCAGATAATGTCCGGTATAGCTGTCCGGACAGGCGGCGACCTCCTCCGGCGTACCCCGCGCGACAACCCGGCCGCCGCCGTCCCCGCCCTCCGGCCCCAGATCGATCAGGTAATCGGCTACTTTGATGACATCCAGATTATGTTCGATGACCAGCACCGTATTCTCCTTGTCGCGCAACCGCATCAGGACCTCCAGCAACTGCTCGATATCGGCGGAATGCAACCCGGTGGTCGGTTCGTCGAGAATATACAGGGTGTGACCGCGCGGAATTTTGGCCAGTTCCCGGGCCAGCTTAACCCGCTGGGCTTCTCCGCCGGACAGCGTGGTGGCCGCCTGTCCCAGGTGGATATAGCCCAACCCGACCTCCTGAAGCGTTTTCAGTTTGCGGTAAATCGGCGGATGGGCGTCAAAAAACCCGACCGCCTGGTTGACCGTCATATCGAGGACGTCGGCAATATTTTTTTTCTTATAGTAGACGCTGAGCGTTTCCTGATTGAAACGCTTGCCGTTACAGGCCGAGCAGGTCACGTAGACATCCGGCAAAAACTGCATTTCGATCTTCTTGATGCCGTCGCCCTGGCACTCCTCGCACCGGCCGCCTTTGATGTTGAAACTGAACCGTCCCGGTTTATAGCCGCGGATTTTCGCCTCCGGCAACGCGGCGAAAAGATTGCGGATGGCGCCGAAGGCATCGGTGTAGGTAACCGGATTGGAACGCGGCGTCCGCCCGATCGGACTTTGATCGATCACGATCATTTTGCCCAGCTGTTCCATCCCTTTGACGGCAGCACATCGCCCCGGCACTCCGGCGGCGGGATTGAAATGCCGTTCAACCGCCCGGCACAGAATCTCGTTGATCAGCGTACTCTTCCCCGATCCGGAAACCCCGGTTACGCAACATAACGTTCCCAGCGGAATTTTGACATCGATATTTTTCAGATTGTGTTCGGCCGCGCCGACGATTTCCAGCCACTCGCCGGTCCCCCGGCACCGCCGGGACGGAATGGCGATCTCCCGTCGTCCGCTCAGGAACGCTCCGGTCAGCGACTGCGCCTGATTCATCACCTCTTCCGGGGTTCCCGCCGCCACCACCTCGCCGCCATGCACCCCGGCCCCGGGGCCGATGTCGATGACATGGTCGGCACGGCGAATAGTGTCCAGATCGTGTTCCACCACGATCACCGTATTGCCGATATCGCGCAGATTGGTCAGGGTATCGAGCAACCGGTCATTGTCGCGCTGATGCAGGCCGATGCTGGGTTCGTCCAGGATGTACAGCACGCCGACCAGTCCGCATCCCAACTGGGTCGCCAGCCGGATCCGCTGCATTTCCCCGCCGGACAACGTTCCGCTCTGACGCTCCAGCGTCAGATAGGGCAAACCCACATCGACCAGAAAACGCAACCGGGATTCGATCTCCTTGCGGATTTCCGCCGCAATCTGAGTCTGTTCCTCCCCGAGCTGCAAAGTCCGAATGAATTCCAGCGCCTTGTCGATCGACAGAGAATTGAAGCGGTCGATCGACAAACCGCCGACCGTTACGGCCAGGCTGACCGGATTGAGGCGTGCCCCCTGACATTCCGGACACCGCATCGGGCGCATATACTCGCGCAACCGGCCGCGGACGGTATCGCTTTCGGTCTCGGTCAGGCGGCGTTCGAGGTTGGCCAGAACGCCTTCGAAGGGTTTGCGCAGTTCATGACGCCTGCCGCGCAGGTAATAGTCGAATTTGACCACTTCATCACCGCTCCCGTAAAGAATCACGTGGCGGATTTTCTCCGACAGCTTGCCGAACGGCGTCGTCAGCATATCGGGGCAGTCGTAATGTTCGGCCAGGCAGCGCAACAAATGATTGTAATAGAGCAGCAGCCGCCGCGGTCCGCGCCGCCAGCCGGGAATCGCCCCCTTGCGGATCGACAACTCCGGATCGGGAACCACCAGTTCGGGAACCATTACCTGAAGCGCCCCCAAACCATTGCAGCGCCGGCAGGCGCCGAAAGGACTGTTGAAGGAAAAATTACGTGGTGCCAGCTCGCCATAACTGATGCCGCAGTCGACACAGGCCAGATGTTCGCTGATATGCTCCTCTTCCCAGCGGACCGCGGCGGCAGGATCGGGATTTTCCCGCAGCACCACCATGATGCCGCCGCCGTACTTGAGGGCGATTTCCACCGAATCGCTGAGCCGGACCCGATCGATATTGCCGGTCACCAGTCGATCCACCACCGCCTCGATGGTATGGCGCTTGTTCTTGGCCAGCACCGGGATAT
>JAQUZV010000285.1 GCA_028691155.1 Victivallales bacterium | reverse complement strand
GCTTTATCTGCACAATTCCCGCGGCCTGCCGATGTCGACCGTCGGGCTGATTTTTCCGGTCATGGGAGCCGGAGTCATGCTCGGCCCTCCGGTGGCCGGCTGGCTGGTCGATCATTTCGGCCGCAAAAAAATCATGCAATGGGGAACTTTTCTGCGTGGCACGGTTTTTTTGTCGCTGGCGCTGCTGGCGTGGCTGAACGCCCCGTTCGAGGCGTTTGCGACGGCCCTGTTTTTCAGTGCGGGAATTGGAACTTTTTTCCAGAATGCTTCGGACGCCTTCCTGACCGACATTACCACCGCGAAAGCGCGGCCGCGAGCCTACAGTCTGATTCGGGTCGGAACCAATATCGGCTGGGCGCTCGGTCCCATAATCGGCTCCTTTCTGGCACGAACGCCGTTTGCATTGCTGTTTCTGATTACAGCGCTGCTGTGTTTCAGCGGTTCGGCTTTCGTTACCTGGGCCATCCGGGAAACCCGGCCCGAACCGCGGGATGAAACCGGTCGTGCCATGCCGACGGTTCCGTTTGACTGGCACTCCTTGCACCCGACTTATTTGACCATGGTACTTTTCAGTTTTGTGTTGTTCATGCTGACGTCGCAGCTTTATACCACGCTGTCGGTATTCAGTACGACGGTGACCGGGATTTCCAAAAATCATCTCGGGATGGTGTACTCGATCAACGGCATTGCCATCGTCTTCTTTCAGATTCCGGTCACAAAGCTGCTGGATCGTAAGCGGGCGCCGGGGGTTCTGCGCCTGGTCATGGGCGCGGCCTTTTACGGCAGCGGGTATTTCCTGGTGGCATTTTGTCATAATGCGCTGCAGACGGCGCTGGCAATTCTGGTTATCACGTTCGGAGAAATTATCGTCCAGCCGGCCATTTACACGGCGGTAAGCCGCATGTCGCCGCCTTACTGCATCGGTCGCTTTATGGGAATTTTCGACATGATGCGGGGACTGGGATTTGCCGTCGGGCCCTATTTCGGCGCGCTGTTGTTCGACTCATATGCTTCCCGTCCGGTAACCTTGTGGGGCATTCTGGCTTCCGCCGCCGTTATCGCCGGCATCGGTTTTACTGCCGTAGGGATGTTCGGGCGACGTGACACGGTCGATTCCACCCCGTGATTTTTTCGGGGCGGAAGCGGATCCCGGATTTATTCCGGTTTTCCGGGTGTAAAATTTGACAAAGGGGAAAACGGCCCGCAAATTATGTCGGTTACGATATTTATTTCGGATAATCTGGAGATTTTAGATATGGCGAAAGCAGTAATATTCCTGGCCGACGGGATGGCGGACGAGCCGATCGCGCAACTGGGAGGCAAGACCCCGCTGGAAGCGGCCGAAACGCCGGCGATGGATCGGATTGCCGCCCGCGGGATCAACGGCACCTTTTTCTCGTTGCCGGAAGGATTCCCGACCTCTTCCGACGCCGCCAACATGTCGGTGCTCGGCTATAACCTGGCCCGGTTTTATCCCGGGCGGGGTCCGATCGAAGCGGTCAGTCAAGGCATCAATCTCGGCAATGACGACATTGCCTGGCGCTGCAATCTGGTTTATGTGGACGGCAAAGACATTCTGGTCGATTACTCGGCCGGGCATATCGACAATGCGATTTCCTCGCAGTTGATTCGGGATCTGCAGGAAAAATTCGGTTCGGCGGATGTCACCTTTTATCCCGGCGTCAGCTACCGCAACCTACTGGTACTGCACGGACGGAAATTTTCGGCGGCCGTCGATTATTTCAAGCCGGACTCGTCACAGGGCGAACCCGTGGCGCAACTGCGGCTGAAACCGCTGGACGACAGTCCGGAAGCGGCTTATACCGTGGAATTTCTGGAAGACCTCGGCCGCAAGACCGCGGCGTTTCTGGCGCGTCATCCGCTGACGCAGGGGGTGAAGAATCCCGGTAACCGGATTTGGCCGTGGAGCCCCGGCCATCGACCGAATTTCATCCCGTTCGCCGAAAAATATGCCGGCAGGACGGCCGCGGTAATCAGCGCGGTGGACGTCATCAGAGGTATCGGCAAGTGTGCGCAGATGGATGTGATCGAAGTTCCCGGCGCCACCGGGTTTATCGATACCAACTACGAAGGCAAGGCCCAGGCGGCGATTAAGGCGCTGGCCGATCACGACCTGGTCTATCTTCATGTCGAGGCCATTGACGAGTGTTCGCACATGGGGGATCTCGAACTCAAGATGCGGGCCATCAGGGATTTCGATCAGCGGATTGTCGCCCCGGTGATGGGGGCGTGCGGCGACGACGTAATTTATGCCGTTCTGCCCGATCATCCGGTACCGCTGCGTCTCAAGGCCCATACCCGGACGCCGGTTCCGGTCGCGATATGCGGTCCCGGCATTGTTCCGGACGGGATCGGGCATTATTCGGAAACCTTGGCGCCGCAGGGTACGCTCGGAGCGCTGAAAGAGGATGAATTCATCCGGTTTGTGCTCGGACTGTGGCAACCTTAACGTCCCCTGAGCGGGAAAGCATTCCGGGGAGGCGATCGGTTTGACGGAACATCAGATGCGCCGGTGGCAATGGCTGCCCCTGGCGGTGGCGGGAATTTTCTGCCTGGCGTGGCTTTTTCGGCCGTTGTGGTTCGATGAAGCACTGACGCGGGTGGAATTCGTGGCGCTGTCATCACCGGCGCAGATTTACTGGCGTTATAATATTCCCAACAACCATATTTTGTTTACCTTGCTGTTGCGCGGCTGGGTGGAACTGACAGGAGCCTGCGGTCTTGGCGGCGGTGTGATCGACCGGGGGTTGCCCCTGTTGATTACCGGAGGAGCGCTGACGGTCTCGGCGGTGTTTTGGCAGCGGGTCGGAGGGAAAGCGGCGGCAACGATGCTGCTGTGGGCGTTAATCCTGTCGCGGCCGTTTGAAATCTACAGTATGGCCTTGCGGGGATACATGTTGTCGTTCCTGACCATAACGCTGGCGCTGGCGGCGTTTCGCCGCTGGACCGCGTCCGGGAAATATCGTTATTGCGGTTATTATTTTCTGGCGGCGCTGGCGGCGGTGGGAACCATTCCCTCGAACCTGGCGGCATTGGTCGCCGTTCCCCTGGTTTTTCTGCCCGAACGGGGACGGGATATTTTCCGGTTGAAATTTTTGTTGCCGGCGCTGTTGCCGGTGGTGGCGCTGGTGATGTTTTATCTGCCGATCCGGGATAAGTTGCTGCATAATCTGGCGCTGGGAGAAGGGTGGTATGACCGGGGCGCCGCCGTCGGGGTGGTTTACGGCGGCTGGCTTTTTGCCCTGCTGCCGGTATTGGCGGCAGCGATTCCGGGCGCCGTAACCGCGTGGCGACAACGGCCGGGCTGGACCAGATGGGGACGGATGGCCGTGTTTTCACTGCCGTTGCTGTGC
>JAQUZV010000284.1 GCA_028691155.1 Victivallales bacterium | reverse complement strand
CGGAACGGGAGCGTTTCCCGGCTCCGGTGTCCGTGGCGAGCATGATTTTCCGCGATGCCGCTAATGCCGTCGGCAACGTTGGTGCCGGTCGCGGGGGGACGATGGTACGTTGCCGGTATGGTGGACGGGCGCGTTTTGTCCGTGATGGCGTCAGGTCCTTCCTCTCGAAGAATTTCCCCGCTTTTCCGCGTTGTCCGGAACCCGACCGCCGGTTTTTCCGTCGATCTGGAACACGGTACGGCGAGAATTGTTTTCCGGGCATGATATTGGCGGTGCATGGCGACGGGATCGCTATCCGGTATCGGCGTCGTATGGTTCCGCCGGCGCCGGGACGGAAGCATGACCGGGGGAGGCGGCAGGGCATCGTGGTGGGGACGTGCGGCGTGAATGACCTCGTGGTTGGCCGGGGCTGAAAATGGTAGTTTGTGGTCTGACACGGTAGTGATTTTCCTCGGTTTGAATTGATTTGAGGTCGTAACCGGCAAGGAACGAAAAGAGGTTATGGCAACGACCCGTGCAGTTCGTCGACGGCAATAGGGCTGACCGCTTCCGGCTGACTCCGTTTTTTCATATAAATTCGGGCCAGTTTGCCGGCTCGGGACAACTCTTCGGCGCTGAGGCGGCGTCGGGGGACGGCGGACGGCGGCGGGATGTTGTCGCGGCGCCGACGGAGCTCTTCCGCCGGTTCCCGCCGGGTGGCGGCAAGTCCGGCCACGATAGTTTCCAGAGTGAAATCGGCCTGGGCGCGGGTGGCCAGCTCCAGCAGTTCGGCAAAGGCGGGAAACGGCATGGCCATCAGCGCGTCGAGGGTGTAGGCGCCGAACTGGCGCATGATTCTGGCGGCGGCAAAACGGAAGTCGGAACTTTTTTTTTATCTTCCGGCGCCGGGACGGTGGCGGAGGACGGCGTTGTTTCCGGTTCCGGGGAGGGAACGGGGCGGCGAGAGGGATTGTCATGGCGGGAAACAGTGTCGTTGCCGCTGTCGCTGTCATCATGGTCGTCACCGTCATCGCCGTAGGCCAGGTAGAGTCCGAGTTCCAGCAATTCGGAAAAGACGAAACGGGACAGATCGGCGGCGATGGTTTCCGGCAGACAGGGACGGAGTACGGCGCTGAGCCCGGTTTCGGCCTCGCGATAAACGCGACGGAGCCGGGAGGCGTCGTGACGGACGGTTTCCGCCCTGGCGAGGGCGGTTTCGGCTATTCGGTCGAACTGTTCAATTTGAGCGATACTGAGTCGCTGCACCTCATGAACACGGTGATCGGCTCCGGTCAGGCGAATGGTTTTGGCTCCCAGTTTGGCAAAGGTTTTCATGGATCATTCTCCGCTGTTTTTACATTGAGCCACGACGGCATTTATCTTCCCGGGAAATTTGTCAACCCAACGGCGAAAAAAACTCATATTTTGAGTAAGATGATGGCAAAAAGCGCGGGATACGGTTAAATTGTTACGATAAATAGCCGAAAATAAGGGTTATATACCGGCGGCGCAGGCCGCGAACCGAAGGTGGGCAGCGGATGGAAAATATCGATTTTTCCGGCAAGGTGGAGCATATTCTGACATATGACCGGCAATATCCGGTGGCAGCATATGAGTTTCTCAATACCGCGGTAAAATATACCATCG
The DNA here is from genome assembly GCA_028691155.1 of Victivallales bacterium. Taxonomy (GTDB): domain Bacteria; phylum Verrucomicrobiota; class Lentisphaeria; order Victivallales; family SZUA-371; genus SZUA-371. The sequence continues at coordinate 1,750 of JAQUZV010000284.1, read as the reverse complement.
ACAGGATTGCCGATGCGGCGCCGCGGCGTCATATCGGCGCCCGGGAGTTGCTGGACGGCATGGTGGCTTATGCCTGCGAGGCCTATGGGCCCCTGGCGGCGGAAGTGTTGGATTCCTGGCGGGTGTATACGGCGCAGGATGTCGGCAACATGGTTTACAATCTGGTTCGTGAAAAGCTGTTTTCCACCAATGAAAACGATTCGCCGCAGGATTTTGAACTGGCGTATGATCTGCGGGCCCGACTGCTGGCGCCGTTCCGGCAGGAACCGGAAGCCGCGGTGCCGAAGGCCCCGATCATTGCCTGAACCCCCGTTCGTGCCTTGATGCGGCTCCCAAAACGGAGAAGGGAATGGATTATTACGATACGAACCGGATTACAGCCCGGACGCTGGATAACGGTTTGCAGATTTATGTCAATGAACGGCGGTTGGCGCCGGTGGTTTCGGTCCAGGTATGGGTGGAGACGGGTAGTATTCACGAAGAGGAATATCTGGGCTGCGGGCTGTCGCACTTCCTGGAACACATGCTTTTTCACGGCTCGGCCCGGTTCAGCGGCGAAGAAATCGTCAATACCGTGCATCGCCTTGGCGGGGATATGAATGCCTACACCTCGCTGGGGCATACGGTCTATTACATCGAAATGCCGGCCCGCCACGCGGTTGCCGCCATCGATCTGCTGGCCGATATGGTGGCTTATCCCGCGTTTCCGGAGGACAAGTTTGCCGACGAGAAAAAGATCATTTTGCGCGAACGGGATATGCACGGCGACAATCCGTCGCGTTTCGTTTCGGAAAAACTCTGGCACGAGATGTTCAAAATTCATCCGGCCCGCCATCCGATTATCGGTTACCGGGAAAAGATTCTCGGTGTCAACCGGGATATGATGTCCGCCTACCACCAGCGCCGCTATTCGCCGGAACGCACCTTTTTTCTGGTTTCCGGCCAGGTGGAGCCGGAGGCGATGATCGATGCCGTGGCGGCCCGGTTGATGTCCTGGCCGCGCGGCGGTCTGCGGGAGGCCGTCCTACCGGCGGAACCGCCGCAGCTTAGCCGTCGGGAGGCGCAATACCGCTTTCCCGATCCGTTGGCGCGCTTGTCGCTCTCCTGGCATATCCCTCCGGTCGGACATGCCGATATTCCGGCCCTGGACATTCTGTGCGCCATTCTCGGGCAGAACAAAAGTTCCCGGTTGGTACACGAACTCAAAATCCGGCGCAACCTGGCGGTGGAGGTCAGTTCTTTTTGTTTTACCCCGTCATTTTGCGGCTTGCTGGGCCTTTCGCTGCTGGCCGAGCCGGCCAAACTGGCGCAGTTGGAACGGACATTGCAGGTGGTGCTGGAAAATACGCTGTCGGGGACCTTTTCCCGCAACGAATTGAAACGGGAGGTCACCCAGCTCTCCACCGAATATCTGCGGGCCATGCGTTCCAACAGCAGCATTACCCGGATTCTCGGCAATTCGATCATGTCTTTCGGGTCGACCGAATATGTCCGCAAGTATCTCGACGATCTCGACCACGTTACTGTGGACGATCTGCACCGGGTGGCCATTAAATATCTGCTGCCGGAAAATTCCACCGTGGTAAGAGTGGTGCCGCCCGGTCCGGCGGCTGCGGGGAGCGTGCTGCCGGCGGCGACCGCCGCCGCTCCCGATGACCAGCCGCAACTGCGGCGTGATGCCGGCGGCCGGCGGCTGGTTACCTATTGCGATCCGTCGCTGCCGTTGATCGATCTGGTTTTGATTCTGCCC
>JAQUZV010000283.1 GCA_028691155.1 Victivallales bacterium | reverse complement strand
ACAGCGAGAGTGAGGCGGCGGTGATCGATCCGTCCGAAGGTCCCGCGATCGTGTTTCGTTTTTCTCCGGACGGCGCGTCGTCCGGCGGTCCGGTGGTCTTGAAACTGGCGGGGCATGCCGTGGAAATATCGGCGTCGCCGCTGACCGGAACAGTGGCCATGCGGGAAATTGAACTGGAAGATTATGCACAGAAGTATAAGCTCAACTATGAACCATGATTTACACCATTTTACCCTGATCGAAGTGGTGGTGGCCCTGGCGGTGCTGATGTTGGGGTTGACCGGGCTGATGGCCATGTTCGCCTCGTCCTCCCAGCGCGCGACCAAGGCCATGCACAAATGGGAAATCTCGCACGCTCTGGATCAGGGGTGTGAATATTTCATGCTGCGCCCGGATGATAACAATCTGCCGGAGGAATACCGGCCGGACAACCGGTTGTGGCGGATCACCTGCGAATCGGAGACACCGGAACTTCCCGATGGCATTGATTCCACCCTCGGCAACTATACCTTTGCCGCCCGCCTGGTCAAGGTGGTCGACAACAACAACGGCAATGTCTTCGGGTCGCGCCATCTCGAACTTATCATCAACAGCGTCAGCGGGGATACGGAATGAAGCGGCGGCGAACTTCCTTTACGTTGATCGAGCTGGTCGTGGCCACGGCGGTGTTCATGCTGGTGGCCGCAACCGCGGTAATGGCGTTGTATGCCGGACAGAGCACCTGGCGGCGCATCCGGCAGCACCATCGGCGGCTGAATGAATATATCGCGCTGGATCGTATTGCCGATACCGTGGTGCGCAATACCGTGCCGTTCAAATGGCAGAACGAATCCCTGGCCGATAAGGTGGTCTTCACCGGCGATGCCGATTTTCTGCTGCTGACGGCCTTGCGGGCGGGACATGAAAACGGCGCCTTTCTTTTCCTCAAACTCTATTATAATGAAAATGACAAAACCGTGGTGGCCGAATATCGGAATGCGCCGTTGCTGCCGTGGCTGGAAACCAAGAACAGCACCCCGGACACCCGAACCTATCCCCGCCATACCGAGGTGGTGGCGTCCCAGGTCGCTTCCCTCAAGTTTTTATATCTGATTATCGATGACAACGAACTACAGAATCTTGAGGACTGGGACGAGGAGTCGACCGACAACGGTAATCTGCCGGTGGCCATTCAGATCACCGTGACCTGGGAAGACGGGACGGTGAAGTCGTGGCTCCGGCGGGTGGGCGGCACCAGTTGTTTCGGCAAATACGGGAATTGAACGTCATGGCACAAACAGATCATAATTCGGAACGCGGCGCGGCACTGATTACGGTGTTGTGCCTGATTCTGCTGTTGTCGCTGCTGGCCTATTCCGCCGTGACCTATTCCAAGCTCAGCGCGATGATGGTTTATCCGGCCGCCGATGCCGCCGAAGCCACTCAGGTGGCGGAAAGTACTTTTGCCCGGGTGGCGTGGATTATTCTGGCCGACCGGCAGAATACCGAGACCAACCGCAATGTCGAATTGGGCGGCGACTATTATCAGGATCGGGATACCGACAGCGAGGAAACCCGGTTCCTGCCCGACGGCATTCCCCATATCGTCAACTTTTACTCCATTCCGGTCCAGGTTCGGGTGATCGAAATGCATGCCGGATTGGCGGTGACTTCCTTTGCCGACACCTTGCGCCAGCATTATCGGCAGAACGATGAAACCGCGATCGTCGAGGCGCTCGACGTCATCGGCAACCGGATTACCGACTATACCGATTCGGACGACTTTCTGAATGAAAAGGGGATGGAGAAGGCCGAATACGAAGAACGCGGTTTGAGTCCGTTGCCGCGTAATGCCGCCATGCAGTTTCGCGAAGAACTGCTCTATGTTCCCGGCGTCGGCAATTTTGTCCGGCCGGACAGTATGGGGCGGTTGAATGACATTCAGCTGATCCCCCCTTCCGGCATGCAACTGCGGCGCAACGCCTCCCCGCCGTTGTTCACCGCGTCAACCGATTTGCTGGCCTCGTTGGGCAATTTCGAGACGGAAGACGTCCAGAAGATTGTCGATGCCGTCAATGCCTGGTACAAGGACCGTACGCCGTTGTCCGATTCGCTGGATGAACTTTTGCTGCCGCGCATCCGTTCGGCCTTCAATCTTCGCGATACCGGCTACTATACGATCTTCATTACTCCGTTGCTGAACAATTGCGCCAGCCGCACGCTGGTGGTGTCGGTTCGGCTCAACAATCTCTCCGGCACCGGACTCCATTATTACGAATGGACGTTTTACTGACCCCGTCCGCGCCGGAGACGGCACCGGCCGTCGCCCGCGGTTACGCCGGGCAACGGCATCGTGGCCTTTTCACTCCGGCCGCACCGCCGGAACGGTGATCTCCGGCGGTGCGGCGGGTTGGGTTCAGCCCAGTTCGGGCACGTCCAGAAATTCCACCAGCGGTTCCAACAGACGATGCTGTTCGAAGACCATGACACGATTGACACCGCGGCGCAGCAGCGCACCGGGAACGTACAGCGTCCGCTGCGGTCCTTCCGACCAGTAACGGCCCAGGTTGAAGCCGTTGATCCAGACCATCCCTTTGCTGCCCGGCACCTTCAGGAAGGTATCGGCGGGTTCGTCCACGGTAAGTTCGGCCTGGAAAAAAGCCGGGCCGGTGAGATCGTCGACGGTGCCGAAGCGCAGTTGGTCGAGGTTGTCCAGCGGCAGCGTATAGATTTCCCAGCCGTACTGGAATTGCAGATTGAGCCGGACGCCGAACGAGATGCCTTTACGGTTGTCTTCGAGGACCGGGCCATAGTTGTGGCGGCCCATGTTTTCCACCAGGATGTCGAGTTGGCTTTCCTGGTCCGACGGCGGCAACGGCAGCGAATGATGAGCGTCGGTACGATAGAATACGGCGGCTTCCCGGCCGTCGATAATCACCTGGGCGCGGTCGCGCGGTTCCTGCACGGTGAGGGTGACCCGGTGTTTGCGGGCGGCCAGGCGATGGCGGTAGAGAATATAACCGTAGGCCTGGCCGAAGGTTTCCATCGTGGCGGTGTCGGCGCATTCATAACGGGTGCCGATGGCGTCGAGGTTGTCGAACAGCGCGGCTTTGGCGGTCAGCTGCAATTTGCCGTAGGCGGCTTTGGGGGAGGGCGCCGGCAACGGCATATCCCGCACTTCCGGCCGAATTTTGGCAATGGCTTCCCGGAAAGCCAGATATTTGGGGGTGATGTCGCCGCACTCGCTCAACGGGGCATCGTAATCGTAACTGGTAGTGGTCGGGGCGTATTCGGCCGGGGTGTTGGCGTTGGCGCCGTTCATGAAGCCGAAGTTGGTGCCGCCGTGGAACATGTACAAGTTGACGTGAGCGCCGGCCTGGAGCATGCGATCGAGGCAGTCGGCGGCATC